>NZ_JAJCHK010000033.1:0-67542 GCF_020554465.1 Enterocloster sp. 210928-DFI.2.20 | reverse complement strand
AAAAGGAATCTGAAAGCCTTATATTTACTGGCTTAGAGATTCCGAGAGATTATATATCCGGCAAGGAGGGTATATGAGAAAAAGCATGTCAGATAACTACCCGGCGCAGCCTTAAGGCAGACAGCCATTGTGTCGGGACTGGAAATACCGGCTGTCGTTTTTAGGGCTGCAGCGTATCCATGGAACAAGTGATGAAGATGGAAGGAGCAGCCGATATGAAGACGGAGGAATTAAGAAAGATATGGAAAGCCGAGGAGGCTTTGGCACACATCCACGGGTGGGATTTTTCACACATAGACAGCAGGTACAGGGAGGAAGGAAGCCTGCCCTGGGATTACAGGAAAATTATCCTGTCCCATCTTGGGGACAGGGATTATCTTTTGGACATGGACACAGGGGGAGGCGAATTCCTGCTCTCACTGGGCCATCCATACTCCAGAACCAGCGCCACAGAGGCATATCCTCCCAATGCAGAGCTGTGCCGGAGGCTTCTGGCGCCCCTGGGAATTGATTTCAGGGAGGCGCCGGGGAATCAGACGCTGCCCTTTGCGGACAGCTGTTTTGACATGGTAATAAACCGTCATGGAAATTATGATGCGGGGGAAGTGAACCGTATCCTGAAAATGGGCGGCATTTTCATAACCCAGCAGGTGGGGGAGGACAATGACAGGGAATTGGTGGAGCTGCTTTTGCCCGGCACGCCAAAACCTTTCCCGGGAATGAATCTGAAGGAGCAGTCCAAAAAGCTTAAGGAGTCCGGGTTTGATATTCTGGAGCAAGGTGAAGCCTTCTGTCCCATATGCTTTTTTGACGTAGGGGCGCTTGTATGGTTTGCCAAAATCATTGAGTGGGAATTCCCCGGCTTCTGTGTGGATGGCTGTCTGGACAGACTGGCTGCCGCCCAGGGCCTTTTGGAGTCCGGGGGCTCCATTGAGGGGACCATCCACCGCTATATGATAACTGCCAGGAAGAGGGAACCCGTGTATTTGGAACCCATGTATTAAGGGAACGCTCGCATTAGGGGAACACTCACATTAAGGGAATGCTCGCATCAAGGGAACGCTCGCATCAAGGGAACGCTCAAATTAAGATACGGCGGTTTCTGACCATAACTTCCTGGCGGCCAGGGAAATCACCGCCATGGCAATGCAGGTGAAAAGGGCAGGAAGGTAAATCCTTGCCGGGAAGGTCTGGAAGATAAATCCGCAGACCAATTGGCCCAGGGGAGCCGCGCACTGTGACACTGCCGTGATAATGGCCATCACCTTTCCAAGATTTTCGTTGGGAGTCTCCTTCTGGACCTTTGTGATAACGAAGATGGAAATGATGGTCATAATCATGGCAATGGGGACAGCGCAGGCCAGGAACATCAGATAGGACGGATAAAAACCGCGGCTGATCCATGCAGGGGTTACGGACAGTGCCATGGGAAGGAACAGAAGGGCGATGGCTGCCAGAAGGCGGTGCAGGTTTTCCATGCGCATCTTTTTAGCGGCAGCGCCCATGGACAGGGCGCCTAATATAGTAGCTAGATTGATGGTTCCCATGCCGATTCCGTACATGGCGTCCGTGCTTTTCATGGCTGTCCTTAAAATGACAGGCCCTCCCACCACAAAAAACGGGGTCAGAACCAGATTCAGCAGGGAAGCCAGAATCATGGAGCGCAGTATGAGAGGATTTCGGCCGACATAGGAAAAGCCTTCCTTTAAGTCGGCCGCAATGGTGGGAATGACGGGCATGGTGAATTCGCGTTTGCGGAAAGGAATATGGATGAACAGCTCCAGTACAGCGGAACAGATAAATGCGGTTCCGCTGACGCACACCAGGGCTTTGACCCCGAATATGCCGTAGAACATTCCGCCAATCAGCGGGGCCGCCACATTGGAGAGGGCCTGGACCCCGTTTACAAGGCCGTTTGCTCCCTCCAGATGTTCCTCCTTCACCAAAAGGGGAATGCTGGCCGTCACCGCCGGTCCATACATGGAACTGATGACAGAGAGCAGTATCAGGACAGCGCCTGTAAGAAAGATGGAAGTCCCCCCCAGACGGAGGCTTACATAGTACAGAGATATGATTATACCGCTGGTAAAGTCGAAGAGCACCATCAGATTGCGCCTGTTAAAACGGTCGGCAACAGCTCCGCCTACAGGGGAAATCAGAAGAGGAATATTGGAGAATGCATACAGGGCGGCGTAGATGTCCGCCCTTCCCGTAATGTCCAGTACATAGAGGGACAGGGCAAACCGCAGCAGGGCAGATCCCAGTATGGATATAATCTGCCCGATTACCATGAGGCGGAAATCCCTGTTTCCCGATATGGGACTATTTGCCATCATTCATTCCTCCGTGATTCTGATTCCTGTAAAATACATCCGCTTCCCGCGGCCAAAATCTGTTTCATGGGTTCAAAGGTTCCTTTTTCAGCGCCCAGGACAGCTTCCATGGCTTCTATGAATCCGTTTATCTTTTGTTCCATCTCACAAGGTGTCCATGTAAACATAGAGGAATCAAACAATATCTGCCCGGAAACCAATAGTATCTGCATGGCTTCCAGTGGATGCTCTGTGGAGAACAGGCGCTCCTTCACTCCCTGGGAAGCGATCTCGCCCAGGATGGGGGAGAGGGCCAGAATCGAGCGCACAATGCTTTTTTCGTGCATCAGGGCATTGGCCGGCAGATGGAACTCCTCAATCATCCTGTCCTTGGGGCCATCTGTCCGGGGCTGTCCGGCAGCTATGATCCGGCATATTTTCCGGACCGGTGATATACTCTTATCCATGGCTATCAGCCGGGCCTTTTGTACGTCCTGTTCAATGAAACGTTCTATGATGGCATCCATCACCTCTTCCTTGGATTTAAAATAATAATAAAAAGTACCCTTTGCAATACCTACCTGATTCAGGATATCAATAATGGTGGTTTTTGAGTATCCTTTTTCTGTAATAAGCGTCTCAGCAGCGTCCAGAATTTCATTTCTCCGTTCGTCGGCTTCCTTAACAATACGCGCCATGTCTTGCCCTCCTATCTTATAGACCGACCGTCGGTCTATAAGATATCATACATGATATGAAGGGCAATGTCAATGGGATTTAAGAGAAAGAGCTGTATTGGGGAGAAATGTGGAATTGGAAGTACGGCTGAAAACCTTGTGTTGAAAGGCGGCTTGTTTAGTTACTCTGTTACCGGCTGCCAATACGAATTTTAATGGCAGCTGGGTTGCTTCAGTAAATTAACGGCAACAGGGAGGTGTCTGGTGTATCTACAGACTGACCGAGAAAAGCCCGTGGCTGTTACAGCAGATATACAGCACTCCGTGACCAGACCTGGGGAAACGTACCTGGGCTGCCTGTTCCGGATATAGTTTCATCAAAAGCACTCTGTCATAGACGGCATATGCCATGAAGGTGATATAGTGCTGCTTTTCCATATCATGTTCCAGGGTGATGTAATAATCGCCCTCCACTGCTTTTGCAGACACGCTGTGGGAAAGGTCCGCGGGCCTGGCTTTCAGGGCATTCAATTTCCTGCCGCAGCAGGAGATTTCCGCCATGCCTGTGCTGGATATTACATTTCCGCAGACAGGGCATACATAGAATTTGATTCGTTTCATATTTCCTCCATCTTTTTTATTGGGCTCCAAATCGCCCAACAGTATTTTTTCAATATTAACTTCTAAAATATCAGAAAGCTCCCGCAGAAGGGATACGTCGGGGCATCCGGCGCCGCGTTCCCATTTGGAAATAGTCCTGTCGCTGATGTTCATGGCATTGGCCAGGGCCTTCTGGGTCATTCCTTTTTCTGTTCTCAGGGTATAAATCAGATTTCCTACTTTGCTGCAATCCATGTTTCTTCACCTCCTTGTCTATCATAGCCCATATGGGGGATAAATACAACAAACGCTCCGTGGAGTCTGTGGAGGCAGCGGAACCGGGGATACTGAAGAGGGGAGGATGGAATGCCCGGTTGAAGGAAAGGAGGTGATGGAAGATGGTGAGAAGGAGAACGAAGGAAAATGAGGGCGAAAGAAGGTGAAGGAGGAAGAATAAGGAGAAAAAGAAAAAAAGAAAAAAGAAGAAACCGGCATCATCCATGGCTGCAGTGTGACGGACGACGCCGGTTTTTCATTGTCATATGAATAGAAAGCTTAAGATTTATAAAACTTGTGTAAATGATTTTAATTACAGTTGCAAAGCAACGGCTGTTTATACACGCCTATACATTAAAGCGGAAGAGCACAACATCCCCGTCCCTCATGACATATTCCTTGCCCTCGGAACGTACCAGGCCTTTTTCCTTGGCTGCATTCATGCTGCCGCAGGCCATCAGGTCGTCGTAGTTGACTACTTCGGCGCGGATGAATCCACGTTCAAAGTCGCTGTGAATCTTTCCGGCTGCCTGGGGTGCCTTGGTGCCCACCTTGATAGTCCATGCACGGCTCTCCTGGGGGCCTGCTGTCAGGTAGCTCATAAGGCCCAGGATGCGGTAGCTGGCTGCAATCAGTTTCTCCAGACCGGACTCTGTAAGGCCAAGGTCGTCTAAGAACATCTTTTTCTCGTCGTCATCCAGCTCAGCGATTTCCTGTTCAATCTCAGCGCAGATAACGAATACCTCACAGTTGTTCTCGCCGGCAAAGCCGCGGACTGCCTGGACATACTGGTTGTCCGCACCGTCGTTTGCAAGGTCATCCTCAGCTACATTGGCGGCAAAGATGACGGGTTTCCATGTAAGAAGGTTCAGGGTATTGATGAACTCCATGGCATCATCGTCGTCCGGCTCAAAGCTGCGGGCCAGCTTTCCGTCTTCCAGGTGGGCTTTGATGGCTTTTAACAGCTCCACTTCCTTTGCCAGTTCCTTGTTGTTGAACGCACCCTTGGACTGCTTGGCAATGCGGCGCTCCAAGATTTCAATGTCGGAGAAAATCAGCTCCAGATTAATGGTCTCAATGTCGCGGATAGGGTCAATGCTGCCGTCCACGTGAATGACATTGGGGTCGTCAAAACAGCGTACTACATGAACAATGGCGTCCACTTCACGGATGTTGGAAAGAAACTGGTTGCCCAGACCTTCACCTTTGGAGGCTCCCTTTACCAGACCTGCAATGTCCACGAACTCGATGACGGCAGGGGTGGTTTTTTCTGAATTGTACATGGCGGTAAGTTTGTCCAGGCGGACATCGGGAACCGGAACCACACCTACGTTGGGGTCAATGGTACAGAACGGGTAGTTGGCTGATTCCGCACCTGCCTTTGTCAAAGAATTGAAGAGGGTACTCTTGCCGACGTTGGGGAGTCCTACGATACCTAATTTCATATGATTACCTTCCTATCTGTATGTGATATATGATGGTTCAAATACGCCCTGGCTCCTGGCGGGGGCGTTCTGATTCAATTAAAGCTTTATTATCATATCATAAAAAGAGGGGAAATTAAAGGGGAAAATGTGTGGGGTGGGAGATGGGAGGGATGGTACGCGGACAGGGAAGGGGATCGGGAAAATGAACGGGCGGGGGCGGGGAGATTTGGCTAATGGTTCCCCCGGTTCCGCCTAAGTGACAGCACCCCTCGGTAAAAATCGCCGAATCTCCCCGCCCCCGCCCGCTCATTTTCCGGCTGCTCTTTTGCTTGTCCGCTGTCTCATCCTCCCATAAGGAGAGGAGTGATGGCCGATGGATGTGAGGATAATTGCGGGTGTGAGGAATTTTCTCGCGTGAAGCGTCGAGGGTGTTTGGCGGAGATGTAAAAAGGATGAGGAGAAAATTCCTCATTTTTGGATGAGGGCGGACTTATGGGTTGTTTGGAGATGAGCAGAGCTTTGAAGGTGAGATTTTTGCTCGGCCAATAGGGGATGAGGTGGAATGTGGATAGACATAATGGCTGGATGCGGGGTTTTAATAATCCTGTGTGGGATTCCTTCTTATTATATAATATATTTTATATAACACATTTGGGTTTGGCGGGGGATGGGATGCGGGGGGATTGATAATATAGGCTTTTTTGGCAATAATAGTTATGAGTGTATTCTGTAATATTGACCGTATGGTGTTTGGGTATGTTAGTAATCAGGCAGGATTTTAAATTTCAGGATAGCAGGAGGTTATTGAATATGAAAGAAACAATTGTCGTTATCGGGGCGAATCATGGGGGGACGGCGGTTTTGAATACTATTTTGGACCAGTTTCCGGGAAATCGGGTGGTGGCTTTTGACAGGAACTCTGATATCAGCTTTCTGGGGTGCGGTATGGCGCTTTGGATTGGCGGACAGATTTCCGGGCCAGAGGGGCTGTTCTATTCCAGTAAGGAGGCTTTTGAGGAAAAGGGCGCTGTCATTCATATGGAGACAGAGGTTGAAAGAATTGATTTTGACGGCAAGGCTGTGTATGCCAGGGGAAAGGACGGAAAGAGTTATGTGCAGGAGTATGATAAACTGATTCTGGCCACCGGGTCTGTTCCGCTGCGCCCTGAGATTGAGGGGATGGAGCTGGATAATGTGCAGTTTGTGAAGCTGTATCAGAATGCCAGGGATGTGATTGAGAAGCTTAAGGATACTTCTGTTAAGAAGGTGGCTGTGGTGGGCGCCGGATATATCGGGGTGGAGCTGGCTGAGGCGTTTAAGAGGAATGGCCGGGAGGTGGTTTTGATTGACCTGGCGGATACATGCCTGTCCGGATATTATGACAGGGAGTTTTCTGACAGGATGGCGCACAATCTGCAGGAGCACGGGGTGAAGCTGGCTTTTGGGGAGAAGGTGGTGAGACTGGAGGGCAAAAGACGGGTGGAACGTGTGGTGACGGACCAGGGATGTTATGAGGCGGATATGGTGGTATTCGGCATTGGATTTAGGCCCAACACATCCCTTGGACAGGGGAGACTCAGGACCTTTGGAAATGGGGCCTTTCTGGTGGACCGCAGGCAGGAGACAAGCGTGCCCGGGGTGTATGCGGTGGGGGACTGCGCTACGGTTTATAACAATGCCATACAGGCTGCGGATTACATTGCCCTGGCTACCAACGCGGTGCGCTCCGGAATCATCGCGGCCCATAACGCGTGCGGCAAGGTTCTGGAATCCGTGGGCGTTCAGGGATCCAACGGAATCAGTATATGGGGACTTCACATGCTCAGCACGGGAATCAGCCTGGCCAGGGCAAAGCGGATGGGATACGACGCTGCGGCAGCGGATTATGAGGACTGGCAGAAGGCAGAGTTTATGGAGAACGGAAACCATAAGGTGAAGATACGTATTGTATATGACAGGAAATCCAGAATCATACTGGGAGCCCAGATGTGCTCGGATTATGACGTATCCATGGGTATCCACATGTTCTCCATGGCAGTGGAGGAACAGGTGACCATAGATAAGCTGAAGCTGTTTGATCTGTTCTTCCTCCCTCATTTTAACAAGCCCTATAACTATGTGACCATGGCTGCGCTGGGGGCTGAGTAGGATTAATGCTGGTAAATACCTTCTTGCTTTTTATACTGCTTCGGGGTAAAATGGGAAAGTATATCACTTAGGAAGGAGATTTTCTTTATGGAAGCAGTTACGGGAGCGGATTTGAGTTTTGTGAATCTGGGTATTACCATAGAGCATCTGCCTAACAGCATCACTGTGTTTGGATTCAGGATTGCCTTTTACGGTATCATTATAGGGCTTGGGATGCTGGCCGGCATGGCCATCGCGTGTTCAGACGCTAAGAGAAGAGGGCAGGACCCGGATATTTATTTGGATTTTGCGCTTTACGCCATTATATTTTCCATTATGGGGGCCAGGGCCTACTATGTTATTTTCGACTGGGCAAATTATAAGGATGATTTGCTGCAGATATTTAACCTCAGGGCAGGTGGACTGGCTATTTACGGGGGTGTCATTGCGGCGGCCCTGACTCTCATCGTATTTACGAAGAAACGAAAGCTGTCCTTTTTCTCCATGGCTGACAGCGGTGTCCTGGGTCTGATTACAGGACAGATGATCGGCAGGTGGGGGAATTTCTTCAACTGCGAAGCCTTTGGCGGGTATACGGACAACCTGTTTGCCATGCGAATCCGGAAAAGCCTGGTGAATCCTGCCATGATATCCCAGCAGCTTGTGGACAATGAGATTGTGGAAAATGGCATTGCCTATATCCAGGTGCATCCCACCTTCCTGTATGAATCACTTTGGAACCTGGGCGTGCTGGTGTTCATGCTGTGGTACAGGAAGCGCAAGAAGTTTGAAGGAGAGATGCTGTGGGTGTATTTCCTTGGATACGGACTGGGAAGGGTTTGGATTGAAGGACTGAGGACGGATCAGCTAAAGATTCCGGGAACGGGGTTCGCCGTGTCCCAGCTTTTATCGGCTGCGCTGGTGGGCGTGTCGGCGGCAGTGATTATTTACCGCCATCGTCACCCGAAAAAGGGGGACAAAGTGGAGGAATCCGCCTAGAGTGTGCCTGAAAATCATTCCCGGCATCTGCCTGCCCCCACTTTTGGGTAAACGGCAGGAAAGTGGTGGGAGAAATCATGGGATTGTCCCCCACCAGGGGCATTAAAGACTGAAAAAATCAATATTTTGTGTCTGTTGCGGGACTCGTCCCACATATAGAGGCAGTTGCGGAAAAGCCCGCAGCTGCCTTATTTTTTCGCAATTTTTTTATAAGATTTCCGTAAAAACTTCTTGCCATTTCCCAAAATCTGTACTATGATGGACATACAAGTGGTAGAAAGTGGTGCAAAGTGGTAGAAGATGGTTGTTAAGTGGATGAAGTGGGGGATTTCGGATGTCTCCCACAATAGTCCACTACCGCTCCGGTGTACGGCAGGTGATAAGTTATGTTCATGGGTGAGTACAATCATACAGTCGATGCGAAGGGACGGCTTATCGTACCTTCCAAATTCAGAGAGCAGTTAGGCGATGAATTCGTTGTTACGAAGGGCCTTGATAACTGCCTTTTTGTGTATGAGAATTCAGAATGGGCCGCCCTGGAAGAAAAGCTTCGCACACTGCCTCTGACCAATGCGGCCGGACGTAAGTTTTCACGTTTCCTCTTAGCAGGAGCTACCACCTGTGAAGTAGACAAGCAGGGAAGGATTCTCCTTCCGGCCGTGCTTCGTGAGTTTGCCGGAATCGAGAAGGATGCAGTACTGGTAGGTGTGGGCAGCCGCATTGAAATATGGAGTAAGGATAAATGGCTGGATGCAAACACCTTTGATGATATGGAAGAGATTGCAGAACATATGGAAGGTTTGGGAATTTAATGGAGGAATCAACATTTGTACATAAGTCCGTACTTTTATATGAGACAGTGGGAAGTCTGAATATCAAGCCTGGAGGCTTGTATGTGGACGGCACCCTGGGCGGCGGCGGACATGCCTATGAGGTGTGTAAGCGTTTGGGCAGCGGAAAACTGATTGGCATAGACCAGGATGCGGACGCCATCGAGGCGGCCGGGAAAAGGCTTCTGCCGTTTCAGGACAAGGTGACCATTGTCAGAAGCAATTATGCCAATATTAAGGAAGTACTGAAGGAGTTGGAAATTGAGGGAGTGGACGGGATTTATCTGGACCTGGGAGTATCCTCCTATCAGCTGGATACGGCTTCCAGAGGATTTACCTACCGTGAGGACGCGCCTCTTGACATGAGAATGGACCAGAGGAACGATGTCACGGCCGCCCATATCATTAATACCTACAGCGAGATGGAGCTGTACAGGATTATCCGGGATTACGGGGAGGATAATTTTGCAAAGAATATAGCAAAGCACATTGTAAGGGCAAGAGGGGAACACCCCATAGAGACCACCGGGGAGCTGGCGGAGATCATAAAGGGGGCCATTCCGGCCAGGGTAAGGGCAACGGGAGGCCATCCGGCCAAACGGACCTTTCAGGCTATCCGCATTGAATGCAACCATGAGCTGGAGGTTTTGGAACAGTCCATTGATACCATGATAGACCTTCTGAATCCGGGAGGCCGCCTCAGTATCATTACCTTCCATTCACTGGAAGACAGGATTGTAAAGAGCCGTTTCCGGTTAAATGAGAATCCCTGCATCTGTCCTCATGATTTTCCTGTCTGCGTGTGCGGCCGGAAAAGCAAGGGGAAGGTGGTATCCAGAAAACCCATATTGCCGTCAGAAGAAGAACTGGAGGAAAACAGCCGTTCTAAAAGCGCAAAGCTGCGCGTCTTTGAGCGGGGACAGTCTTAGTAAGAGGACAAGACCTTTTTCCGGTTATGAAAATACGAAAGACAGCAGGCAGCAGAAAAGACCGGCCCATGCCGGTGTCCGCTGCCGGATTCAGATAGAAGGGAGGATAAGGTTATGGCTGCAAGGGCGCAGGCGTCGTCAGGACGCAGGAATACACATAGAAATACCAGACCCGTGTACGGCAATGATTATGTACAGGGTTCTGCCGCACCAAAGCTAAGGCCCCAGACTGCTCCAAAGCAGGAGACCAGGCCGGGGAAACCATCAGGCAGCCAGTCGGTCCGGAGTAATCACCGGATCCGCCGCAATCAGGAGCGTGCCATGTATATGGACCTTCCATATGTCATCATGCTTACCATTGCGTCTGTGTTTACCTTATACCTCTGTATCAACTACCTCCATGTGCAGTCCTCCATCACGGCCAGGATGCACCATATTGAGCAGATGGAGGCAGAGCTGGAACAGCTCAGGGCGGAGAACGACGCTCTGGAGACCAGCATCAATACCAGCATCGACCTCAACAAGATATATGAGATTGCCACCAAGGAGTTGGGAATGGTGTATGCCAAAAAGGACCAGGTGCTGTTATATGACAAGACAGAAAGTGAGTATGTAAGACAGTATGAAGACATCCCGGAACACTAAATCCGGGGGCCGTATGGGGAAAGGCAGCAGCGGCAGCGGGAACGGCCCCAGGGATCAGGAACAATACAGAAATGAACAACGGAACAATCAACGGGGAAAGTATTATTATCCCAAGTATATACAAGAGAAGCTGGCAATCACCGTCCTGGTGATTACGCTGGCTTTATTTGCATTAGTCATGATTTTGTACCGGATCATAAAGGACAACAACGAGCAGTACAATAAAATCGTGCTCTCCCAGCGCCAGCAGGAGTATGACAGCCGTGTCATCCCATACCGGAGGGGAGATATTGTGGACAGGAACGGCACCTATCTGGCTACCAGCGAGAAGGTGTATAACCTGATTATTGATCCGGGACAGATCATGTCGGATCCGGAAAATTATCTGGAGCCAACCATTCAGGCCCTGGTGACCAATTTTGGTTTTGATGCCGGGGAGCTGCGGACCCTGATTGAGGAGCGGAAGGAGTCAGCCTATCTCAGATATAATAAGGGACGCCAGCTCACCTATGACCAGAGGGTGGCATTTGAACAGATGGCCAAAGAGACAAATGAAGCCTACCGCAAGAGCGATAATGACGCGGAGGCCAAGAAGCGGGTTAAGGGCATCTGGTTTGAGGATGAGTATAAGCGTATATATCCCTACAATTCCCTGGCCTGCAATGTCATAGGCTTTACCAGCAGTGACGGAAGCGTGGGCACCGGAGGCATTGAGCAGTATTACAACAGCAGCCTGATCGGGGTCAACGGACGCGAATATGGATACCTGGACCAGGATTCCAATTTGGAGGGCGTGGTGAAACCGGCTTCCAACGGCAATACGGTGGTTTCAACCATTGATGTGAACATCCAGAACATTGTACAGAAATATATTGACGAGTGGCAGACCAATGTGGGAAGCAAGGTGACGGCGGCCATTGTCATGAATCCCAACAACGGGGAAATCCTGGCTATGGGAACCAGCAATAAATTCGACCTGAATAATCCCAGGGATGTATCCGGCTATACGGAGCAGGAGCTGTTTGACCTGGGGAAAAAGGAGGCAGCGGCTGTGTACCGGCGGGAAAATGACGGTGCAGTCATTACCGAGGACCAGGTGACGGAGCATTTTTCCAGGGAAGATGTGATCTCCTACGGACAGCAGGTGGCGTGGAACCAGATATGGAGGAATTTCTGCGTCAGCGATACCTATGAACCGGGATCGCCTTCCAAGATTTTTACCGTGGCCACCGGACTGGAGGAAGGGGTGCTTAAAGGAAATGAAAGCTTTGAGTGTACCGGTTACCTCCATGTGGGAGATTATAACATCAAATGTACGGCCTGGCGCAGGGGCGGCCACGGGTGGCTGAACCTCCAGGAATCACTGATGCAGTCCTGCAATGTGGCCATGATGCGCATTGGAGCCATGATAGGAAGAGAGCGATTTACCAAATATCAGGGCATCTTTGGGTTTGGCGACAAGACGGGGATTGACCTTCCCGGGGAGGCAGACACCAGCGGTCTGGTTTACAGCGCGGACGACATCGGGCCTACGGACCTGGCCACCAATGCCTTTGGACAGAACTACAACTGTACCATGGTGCAGCTGTCCGCGGCGTTCTGCTCTGTTCTGAACGGGGGTTCCTACTATGAACCCCATGTGGTGAAGCAGATTCTCAATGAGCAGGGGTCCGTGGTGGAGAAAAAGGAGCCTGTGCTGGTGCGGGAGACTGTATCCCAGTCCACCTCTGATTTCCTGAAGGAGGCCATGTTCCAGACCGTTGAGACAGGTACGGGAAAGGCGGCCCAGGTCATTGGCTATGATGTGGGCGGCAAGACGGGTACGGCTGAGAAGCAGCCCCGAAGCGCTAAGAATTATCTGGTGTCCTTTGCCGGATTTGCGCCCATTGAGGATCCGCAGGTATTTGTGTACGTGGTCATTGACACGCCCAATTATCCGCCGGGAGAGCAGCAGGCCCACAGCTCCTATGCAAGCGCTGTTTTCTCCAAAATCATGACAGAAATACTTCCTTATCTGAATATATTCCCCACCAAGGACCTTCCTGAAAGTGAGGCAATCCAGGAAAGCCTGCCATCCTCAGAGGGCATTAATGAGCCGGTATCTGAGACAGAGGGCGCAGAGGGAACAGAGGAGACTCCGGCTGAGACAGAGAAGCAGTATGAGACAGATGAATACATGCCGGGCGGAGAGGAAGGAGAAGGCGCGGGCAGCGGTGTGCCGGACGCAGTGCCCACTGTGGCTGGGGACGGAAACGGAGAAGGGACAGGCCCCTCGTCCCTTCCGGTGAAGGCGCCGCCCCGCCAATCCAATGAAAGCAGCACTCAGGCAGGTCCTGCCGGGGAAAGCACCCAGGCAACAGAACCCTCCTCAGCAGGGGAGACGGCCAAGCCATCTGAGTAATCAGGAGAAAGATTCATAAAATGTGACGGGCTCCAATATATTATTAACAATGATGGACACCGGAGCTGCTCATGTATTCTAATTTAACGAAACACAGAAAGAATATAGCCGTCCTGGCACTGCTCATAGCCATCGTCATGGTGAGCCTGTCAGGGCGGCTTGGTTATCTCATGCTGTTCTGTTCAGAGCATTACAGCGCCATGGCCGAGGACCTGCACCAGAGGGAGCGTACCATTAAGGCGGCCAGGGGGCGTATCATTGACGCCAACGGGGTCGTCATCGCTGATAACAGGACAGTTTGTACCATTTCCGTCATATACAATCAGGTAAAGGACCGGGAGCAGGTCATACGGGTACTGTGCGATGAACTGGATCTGGATGAGGAGCTGGTGAGAAAACGGGTGGAGAAGCGCAGTTCCAGGGAAATCATCAAGACCAATGTGGACAAAGAGCTGGGGGACCAGATACGTTCCTACCGGCTGGCAGGGGTCAAGGTGGATGAGGACTACAAACGGTATTATCCCTACGACAGCCTGGCATCCAAGGTCCTGGGATTTACCGGGGGAGACAACCAGGGCATCATCGGCCTGGAAGTAAAATACGAGAAATATCTGAAAGGAATGAACGGAAAGATACTCACCATGTCCGATGCAAAGGGCGTGGAGATAGAGAATGCCGCAGAGGACAGGATTGAACCCATACCGGGCAATGATCTTCACATCAGCCTGGATGTGAATATACAGAAATATGCGGAGCAGCTGGCTTACCAGGTGCTGGAGAAGAAAAATGCCAAGAAGGTATCCATCATTGTCATGAATCCCCAGAACGGGGAGCTGATGGCCATGGTCAATGTTCCTGAATTTAATCTGAACGACCCTTTCACCCTGAACCAGAACCTGCGAAGCCAGAGTCTCCAGGAGATGGCTGCCGCCAACCAGGGGGCCACAGGGGCGGGCAAACAGGAGTTGTTAAACCAGATGTGGAGGAATACCTGCATCAATGATACCTATGAGCCTGGTTCCACCTTCAAAATCATCACAGCGGCAGCCGGCCTGGAGTCAGGTGTGGTGAAGCTGACAGACCAGTTTTCCTGTCCCGGATTCAGGGTGGTGGAGGACCGGAAGATAAGGTGCCATAAAGTGGGGGGACACGGGGCCGAAACCTTTTTGCAGGGCGCCATGAATTCCTGCAACCCGGTGTTCATTGACGTGGGGCAGCGCCTGGGCGTGGATGGCTATTACAAGTATTTTACCCAGTTCGGACTGAAGGGAAAGACGGGGATCGACCTGCCCGGCGAGGCAGCCACCATCATGCACAAAAAAGAGAACATGGGACTGGTGGAGCTGGCCACGGTTTCCTTTGGCCAGTCCTTCCAGATTACACCGGTTCAGCTTATCACCACGGCAGCTTCCATTGTCAATGGAGGAAACCGGGTGACCCCTCATTTTGGCGTGGAGACCGTCAGCGCCGACGGTACATCGGTCCACAAGCTGGATTATCCTTCCGGGGGAAGAATTCTGTCGGAGGAGACCAGCGCCACCATGCGGTATGTGCTGGAGCAGGTGGTATCGGAGGGAAGCGGCAAAAAGGCAAAGTTAGAGGGATACCGCATCGGCGGCAAGACAGCCACGTCGGAGAAGCTTCCGCGAAGCCTTAAAAAATATATTTCATCGTTTATCGGCTTTGCACCGGCTGACAATCCGCAGGTTATGGCCCTCATTACCATTGATGAGCCGGAGGGGATTTATTACGGCGGAACCATAGCTGCCCCGGTGGTCGGAGATTTATTTAAGAATATACTTCCTTATCTGGGAATTGAGGCAGTACAGGAAGAAACTGCTGTACACCTTTCCAATCCATAGTTGATTATTCCCGGAAAAAGACGTATACTAATTACCAAATAAGACATACATATGAGATTGAGGTGCCTTTATGATTCATGAAACCATACTAGCTATTATCATTGCATTTGCCATCAGCGCATTGCTTTGCCCCATTATCATCCCTTTCCTGCACAAGCTTAAATTCGGGCAGCAGGTCAGGGACGACGGACCGGAGAGCCATCTGAAAAAGCAGGGAACGCCTACCATGGGCGGCCTGATTATACTCAGCAGCATCATCATTACATCTGTCTTTTATATTCCCAGCTATCCTAAAATCATTCCCGTGCTGTTTGTCACGGTAGGATTTGGCATTATTGGTTTTTTGGATGATTATATCAAGATTGTGATGAAGCGTTCCGAGGGGCTGAAGCCCATGCAGAAGTTAGTGGGCCAGTTCATCATCACAGGCATCTTCGCCTGGTACCTGCTTAACAGCGGGGAGGTGGGAACGGATATGCTGATTCCTTTTACGGGAGGTTTTGACGGAGGCAGTTTCCTGTCCCTGGGAATCTTCTTTGTACCCGCGCTGTTCTTCATTATGCTGGGAACGGATAACGGGGTGAATTTTACCGATGGTTTGGACGGTCTCTGTACAAGCGTTACCATACTGGTTGCCACCTTTCTTACCATTGTGGCCATCGGTGAGGACATGGGCATCAGCCCCATAACCGGAGCAGTGGTGGGAAGCCTGCTGGGATTTTTGCTGTTCAATGTATATCCGGCCAAGGTGTTCATGGGGGATACAGGCTCCCTGGCCCTGGGCGGTTTTGTGGCAGCCTCCTGTTATATGATGCGCATGCCCCTGTTTATTCCTGTCATAGGGCTTATCTATTTAGTTGAGGTACTGTCCGTCATTATCCAGGTAACCTATTTTAAGCGCACCGGCGGCAAGCGTATTTTTAAAATGGCGCCCATCCACCACCATTTTGAGCTGTGCGGATGGTCGGAGACAAGGGTGGTGGCTGTATTCGCCATCGTGACCGCCATCCTCTGCATGGTGGCTTATCTGGGGCTGTAGATATCAGTATCGCACGTAAGAGACCAAAGGACGGTCTCTAAGTGCTCATAACGAACCGCTGCACTAAGCTCGAAAAGACCTCGCTAAGTGCAGCGGAATGTATCGCACGTAAGAGACCAAAATACGGTCTCTAAATGCTCATAACGAGGAGGTTAGTTGACAAATGAACCAAAGTCAGAGAGTTTTAGTGGCTGGAACGGGAATCAGCGGTATTGCTGCTGCAAAGCTGGTTCTGGAACGGGGCGGAGATGTGGTGCTTTATGACGGCAATGCCGCCTTAAAGGAAGAAGATATCAAAGAGAAATTTGACAGGGATGCAAAGGTGACCGTGGTGCTGGGGGAAATCAAGCGTTCCGACCTGCTGGGAGTGGAGCTGTGCATTATCAGTCCCGGTATACCCCTTGACAGTCCTTTTGTGGCCGTTGTGGACGATGCCAAGATTCCTATTTTAGGAGAGATTGAGCTGGCCTACCAGTGCGGCCTGGGGAAGCTGGCCGCCATCACGGGAACCAATGGAAAGACTACCACCACAGCCCTCACAGGGGAGATATTAAAGGCCCGCTATGAGGAGGCATTTGTGGTGGGAAATATTGGGGATCCATATACCTCCAAGGTTCTGGAGATGACTGAGGATTCCGTGACCGTTGCAGAGGTGTCCAGCTTCCAGCTGGAGACCATCATGGATTTCAGGCCCAATGTCAGCGCTATTTTAAACATAACCCCGGACCATCTGAACCGCCACGGCACCATGGAAAACTATATCCGCATCAAGGAGTGCGTTACCCTGAACCAGACAAAGGAGGATGCGGTGGTGCTCAACTACGACGATCCTGTCCTCAGGGAGTTTGGCCAGAATCCGGAGCTTAAGCCCAGGGTTATCTGGTTCTCCAGCAGGGAAATGTTAAAGGACGGTTTCTGCATGGACGGGGATAACATCGTGTACTGCCAGAACGGCCGTCAGACCGTTGTGGTCAATGTTCATGACATGCAGCTTCTGGGTCGGCATAATTATGAGAACGCCATGGCGGCAGCAGCCATTGCCCTGGAGATGGGAGTTCCCATGTCTGATATTACAAGGGTCATTGAGGGGTTCCATCCGGTGGAGCACAGAATCGAGTTCGTAAGGGAACGCACCGGAGTCAGATATTATAACGATTCCAAGGGTACTAATCCGGATGCAGCCATCCAGGCTCTCAGAGCCATGCCGGGCCCCACCCTTCTCATTGCGGGCGGCTATGATAAAAACAGCGAATACGATGAGTGGGTATCCGAGTTTGAGGGCAAGGTGAGATATCTGGTGCTCATAGGACAGACCAGGGATAAGATTGCGGAGTGCGCAAAGAAGCATGGTTTTACTGAAATCATGTACGCAGAAGATATGCAGGAGGCAGTGCAGGTATGCGCCGTATATGCGGACATCGGAGATTATGTGCTGTTAAGCCCCGCCTGTGCCAGCTGGGGTATGTTTAAAAATTATGAAGAGCGGGGACGCGTCTTTAAGGAGTGCGTCATGGCTTTGTAGGAGGTAAATGCGTATGGCGGGAAAGGTGCAGACGGCAGCCGGACCCTCCGGCCAGATGAGACGTCCGGCCGGGAGCGGGGAGCGTATGGAGCAGCAGATGCCAAAGAAAAAGAAGAAGGCCAAGCGTTTTTATGATTACAGCCTTTTGTTCTGCATCATTTTCCTGACAGCTTTCGGGCTGGTAATGATTTACAGCGCCAGCTCCTATTCAGCGCAGCTGAGCAAGGCATATAACGGAAACGGTGCATATTTTATGCAGAGGCAGGCGGGAATCGCGGCAGTGGGACTGGTGGCCATGCTCATCATTTCCAAGATAGATTATCACATATTTGCCCGGTTCTCCGTGTTTGCCTATCTCATGTCATACATACTTATGATTGCGGTGAGCCTGGTTGGCCGCGAGGTCAACGGCAAGAAGCGCTGGCTGGGAGTGGGGCCTTTGAGCTTCCAGCCCACGGAGTTCGTCAAGATAGCCCTGATTGTGCTTCTGGCCGCGGTGATAACCACTATGGGCATGAAAATTAATAAATGGAAAAATATGGGATATGTTGTGGCCCTGACCCTTCCCATAGCGGGATTGGTGGCCATGAACAACTTAAGCTCCGGCATCATTGTCTGCGGAATCGCGTTTGTCATGCTGTTCGTGTCATGTAAGGTGAAGTGGCCCTTTTTCTCCATCGGGGCCCTGGGACTTACCACCCTGGCCTTTGCCGGGCCCATAGGCAAGTTCCTGACAACGGTGGGACTGCTCCAGCCTTATCAGTACCGGCGAATCGAGGCATGGCTGAATCCGGAGTCCGACCCTACGGACAAGGGATTCCAGGTTCTCCAGGGACTCTACGCCATTGGTTCCGGCGGACTGGTGGGCCAGGGGCTGGGAGAGAGCATACAGAAGCTGGGTTTTTTGCCCGAGTCCCAGAACGATATGATATTTGCCATAATATGTGAGGAGCTGGGGCTGTTTGGGGCCGTGTCCATTATCCTCATATTTCTGTTCATGATATACAGGTTCATGATTATAGCCAATAATGCCCCTGATTTGTTCGGGGCCCTGCTGGTGGTGGGCGTCATGGGACACATTGCCATTCAGGTTATCCTGAACATAGCGGTTGTGACCAATACCATTCCCAACACGGGAATCACCCTTCCCTTTATCAGTTACGGGGGAACGTCGGTGCTGTTCCTCTTGATGGAAATGGGAATCGTCCTAAGCGTGTCCAATCAGATAAAACTTGAAAAGTAACAGCAGGAATACCGCACAAGCGGGCACGTCCCGGCATATGCTTTAAGTAGAAGGTGTTTTCTACGGAAGGCATAGATACCAGGAGGTGCCCCATTGTCTGTCATTCAGGTTTGTGGTCTTACTCCCTTAAAGGGAGAGATATCCATACAAGGTTCTAAAAACGCCGTACTGCCCATGATGGCTGCGGCTTTACTTCACAGAGGGGTTACGGTGCTGACCAATGTCCCGGTCATACGGGACGTGGCCTGTATGCTGGACATACTGGAAAGCCTGGGCTGCCGGTGCTGCCACAAGGGGGACTGTCTTGTGATGGATGCCCGCAGCGTCACAGGGACATCCATCCCTGAGGAGTATGTCACGGCCATGCGTTCCTCCATCGTGGTGTTAAGCGCCCTGCTGGGCCGCATGGGAGAGGGCAGCTGCTGTTATCCGGGCGGATGTCTCATAGGAGCCAGGCCCATTGACCTGCACCTGATGGCGCTGAGGGCCCTGGGAGCCGATATCAGGGAACGGGATGGGACCATAGAGGCCAGCTGCAGGAAGAACGGCGGACTTAAGGGCACGGAAATCCATCTGTCCTATCCAAGCGTGGGGGCCACGGAACAGGCCATACTGGCATCTGTCCTGGCAGACGGGGTGACCATCATCCACCAGGCTGCCAGGGAACCGGAAATCAGCCAGATGTGCCGCTTCCTTAATAATATGGGGGCTGTTATCTGCGGCATGGGAACCGACCATCTGATGGTACAGGGAGTGGCCGGGCTTCATGACAGCAGCTTCCGGGTGGAGGGAGACCGGATAGTGGCCGGTACCTACGGGGCTGCCGTTGTGGCGGCTGGAGGAGAGGCCCTTTTGCGTGGCATTTGCCCGTCTGACCTTAAGGTGCCTTTGGAGGAATTCCAAAAGGCCGGCGCGGCGGTGGATGCCGATGAAAAAAACCGCCAGATTCGGATATGCATGGGAAAACGTCCCCTTCCCCTTCTTATTAAAACAGAGCCGTATCCCGGTTTTCCCACGGATTTGCAGTCGCCCTTCATGGCATTTCTGGCAACTGCCCAGGGAACCAGTTATATCGAGGAACAGGTCTTTGAGGGAAGATTTGCAACGGCAAAAATCCTGGAGCAGATGGGTGCCGTCATACGCACGGAGGACCAGAGAGCTGTGATTGAGGGGCATTATCCCCTGAAGGGAGCTGCTGTCAATGCCTGCGACTTAAGAGGCGGGGCAGCCCTGATGGTGGCGGCCCTGGCCGCGGAGGGGGATACATTCATCGGGGAATGCCATCACATTGAGCGGGGGTACGAGGACATATGCAGGGACATGGCAGCTTTGGGCGCCCATATCCGCTGGGTGGGGAAGGACTCCTGACGGCCGGAAAAAGTTCCCGCAGACGGGAGCGGATTTATGGCAGGGAAGAATGATTTTACCAGGTGAGGTACAGTATGAGAAATTATGGCAGTAAACATCATATAGGGGCAGGTATTGCCGTGGCAGTGGTACTGCTGCTGGCAATCCTGCTTTTGTCTGTACAGATTCAGCATGTGACGGTGACGGGAAGCGACAGGTATTCCGCCAAACAGGTGGAAGAGCTTCTGTTCACCGGCAGATGGGGGAAGAATTCAGCCCACGCTTATTTTTCGGACAAGTTCCGTCCCCACATCCAGATTCCCTTTGTGGAGGATTATAAAGTGGTTTTCCACAATCCGCTTGACGTAGAAGTGATTATATATGAGAAGAGCATTGTGGGATATGTGTCCTACATGAGCAGCTTCATGTATTTTGACAAGGACGGCATTGTGGTGGAGAGTTCGGGAAGCCAGCTGCCCGGCGTCCCGTGGATTACAGGCATGGAATTCGGCAGAATCGTGCTGCACCGCCCCCTTCCCGTGGATGATAAGAACATTTTTGAGGAGATACTGAACCTGACACAGCAGCTGTCAGTCTATGATATTGCCGTGGACCGCATCCAGTATGATTCCCACGGACAGGCTACCCTGTTCATCGGAAAGATGGAGGTTACCATGGGAGATCACACGGATATTGACGGAAAGATTTCCACGCTCAACGATATTCTTAAGGCCCAGCCCCAGCTTACGGAAATTAGCGGGACCATGAAGCTGGACAACTATTCGGAGTCCAACAGCGGGGCCGGGATTACATTTAAAAAGAAGTAATAAAGAAGTGATTTGCTTCGGTTCAATCCGCTTATAAAAAAGCATTATTCATAATCTGAATAGTGCTTTTTTCTGTAAGGTACAAAATATAAGAGGTTCAAGGGGGTGCAGGGGGTGAAAATAAAATAAAAATTCAAAAAATAATATAATATATTGAAATTATATTTCAAATACGATATAATAATATCCAGGAGGTAGAAAATGGACAATCCAAATACGAGTTATCAGCTGAGAGTGCAATCAATATTGCCTTCCATCAACAAAAAGAATGAAATGAAGATTTATGAATTCATAGAGATAAACAGGAAGGAAATCATACATATGTCTGTGGCGGATGCGGCGGAGGCTTGCGGGGTCAGTGAGGCAGCCATAGTCAGATATGCACAGAAATTAGGGTACAAGGGATACCAGGCCATGAAAATCAGCATTGCCCAGGACGTAATTGAGCCGGGACAGCAGATTTACGGCCAATTGTCAAAGGGAGATACCATTCCTACGATTGTGGATAAGATATTTGATTCAAATATCCAGTCATTAAGGGATACAAGCGACGTGCTCAGCAGGGAGAATATAGATGAGGCGGTTAATCTGATATTGGGATGCAGGCGCCTTTTGTTTTTTGGAGTGGGCGGTTCCGGCTGTGTTGCCATGGACGGGCAGCATAAGTTTTTAAAGATTGGTTATATGGCCATGGCATTTACGGACAGTAATCTGCAGGCCATGGCTGCGTCTGTACTTACATCCCGGGACGTCTTGGTGGCTGTTTCCCATTCCGGGGCATCCAAGGACATTCTCATGGCCATGGACATTGCAAAACAATCCGGGGCAAAGACAATCGCTATTACCAATTATGGGAAGTCGCCCATTGTGGAAAAGGCGGATGTTGTTCTGTATACATCTTCCAATGAGACTGCCTTTAACAGCGATGCATTGTCATCCAGAATAGCGGAGCTGACAATCATTGATATGCTGTATATAGGAGTATCTTATAAGAGATACGATGAATCATATGCCAATATACTTAAGACGAGGAAGGCATTGGATTCCACTAAAATATAAAGGAGGTGAATAAAAAAGGAACATGAAGTCAACGTATGGAGAGAGGTGATAAGACAACCAAAGTTAAATATCTGAGATTAAGGAGGATAGTGTATGTTTTGTGGAATTGATTTGGGGACTTCCAGTGTAAAGGCCTCTGTTTTTGACGAACATGGGAGACAGCTGGCCTTTTCCAGAAGAGAGATTGATCTGGTACTTCCACAGACAGGGTTGGCGGAGTTGGATCCAGAGAATTATCTGGTAAAGGTATACGAGACATTACGGGATGTGTCGGCACAATGCCATGGGAATATTGCATCAATCGCGGTTTCATCCCAGGCACAGGCAGTGGTACCCATAGACCGTAGGGGGAACCCTCTGTATAACATCATCGTTACAATGGATAACAGAACGCTGCGGCAATACAGATTCTGGAAGGAACACCATGATGAGTGGGAGATATACAAGCGCACCGGCAATGGATTTGCTTCCATTTATACGGTAAACAAGATCATGTGGTTTATTGAGAACAGGCCGGATATCTATGAACAGGCATGGAAATTCTGCTGCGTCCAGGATTATGTGGTGTTTAAGCTGACAGGAGAAGGCCCGTTTATAGACTATTCCATGGCCGGAAGGACCATGATGCTGTCCTCAGAGCGTCCGGAGTGGGACAGCGGTGTATTAGATATTGCAGGAATATCAAAGGACAAATTGTCGGAACCAGTCAGATCCACTGCCACTATAGGAAGGGTGAGGGAGGACATAAGAGCCGGATTTGGCCTGAGCCGGACCTGCCAGGTGGTCCTGGGAGGACACGATCAGGCCTGCGGCGCAGTTGGAAGCGGCGTGATTACGCCGGGTATGGTGATGGATGCCTGCGGCACCGTGGACGCAATGGTTTCGGTTCTGCCTGGCTTTATCATAGACAGGGCCATGCTGGATAACAAACTGCCCTGCTACAGACATGTGGACGGAACCAATTATATTACCATGGCAATCAATACAAACGGGGGATTATTTTTGAAATGGTACAAGAATACCTTCTGTCATGAGGAATCACAGTTATGCGGTGAACAGAACTGTGATATTTATACATATATTATTAAAGAGTGCGCCAACACTCCGGCAGACATATATGTATTACCTCATTTGGAAGGCGCGGGTACACCGGTAAATGATCCGCTATCTCTTGGAGCCGTAATCGGCTTAAGAGTCACTCATACAAAAAAAGATATAACCCGTGCTGTTTTAGATTCCCTGGGCTATGAGATGAAATTAAACCTCTCAGCCATTGAACAGAGCACAGGACAGTCAATCGAAGAGATACGCATGATTGGCGGCGGTGCCAAGTCGCCTAAATGGTTACAGATAAAGGCAGATATATTCAACCGCAGCATCACTGTGTTAGAAACCCAGGAGGCAGCATCCCTGGGAGCAGCCATAACAGGCGCTGTAGGGACCGGTTATTTTGAAGATTTCGGACAAGCCATCCAACATATGGTCCATCCGAAAGAAACATATATCCCCAATCCTGCAATGGTAAAGGAGTATGAAACAAGATTTGAGGAATATAAAAGAATATATCCGGGATTAAAGGATATCAGTCACAGGATATCCAGCCGTACATCTATATACTAATTCTGTTTCCTGGATTTGTCAATTCCATTTTTGTATTCCGAATACAGCGCTTAAAAAAACTTGAAATGTGAGAATTAAGGTATCAGTTGAAACGGGTGGTACTTCTATTAAAGTACGCCCAAAATAGGAGGTTATCATATGAGTGGGATTACATTAGCTGTGAATTTGGCCATATCAATTGCGATCATATTATTTTTAGTCCTGAAGTTTAAAATCAACCCTGTTATATCTATGATACTGGCCAGTCTGTATATGGGGATATCCTGCAGCCTGGGCTTCATGGACACCATTACATCAATCAACAGCGGATTTGGATCTCTGATGACGGGAATCGGCTTTCCCATAGGATTTGGAATCATGATGGGCCAGATACTGGAGGATTCCGGTGCTGCGGAATCCCTGGCAAAATCCATATTAAAGGCGTTCCCCGGTAAGAAGGCGCCCTGGGCTTTGGGGCTTACGGCGTTTCTGTTATCCATCCCCGTCTTTTTTGATGTAACGTTTGTTATTCTGATTCCCCTGGGCATTGCGGTGGCGAAGGAAACGAAACGGCCTTTGGCATATTTTGCAGGGGCAATTGCCATAGGAGGAGTCAGCTCCCAGACATTTGTGCCGCCCACCCCAAATCCCCTGGCGGCTGCCACCATACTTGATTTTGATTTGTCTTATATTATTATTGCAGGAACCATTGTGGGCCTGGCCGCAGCTGTATTCTCCATGTTTGTCTGGTTCAGGATGCTGGACCGCCCGGGATTCTGGGATCCCAATAAGGATGAAACCGGTCTTTTGGATATGGACGCGGCTGTTGTGCACCGGGTGGATCTGCCGTCTCCATGGGCGGCAGTCATACCTATCTGCCTTCCGGTACTGGCGATTCTCATCGGATCCTTCTGGCCAGTGGTAACCGGAAGCGACGCACCGGTGGTTATACAGTTTATTTCCCAGAAAACCATAGCAATCCTTCTGGGCCTGTTGGCTGCCTATATCATATTGCTGAAAAGAATGGGATGGAGCGGACTCAATGAATCAGTGAGTAAGTCCCTGAAGCAGGCAGGCGTGGTGCTGCTGATAACAGGAGCAGGCGGGGCTTTTGGGGCCGTGATACAGGCAACAAATATCGGTGAGGTTCTCATCGCAGGACTGACGGAAGGACAATCCTCCACAATGCTTATATTATGCCTGACATTTGGAATCGGAGTCTTGTTCAGAGTGGCGCAGGGGTCAGGAACCGTTGCTTCCATAACCGCGATGACCATCATGGCTTCCGTGGCTCCGTCCGCAGGCTGTCATCCGGTATATATTGCCCTGGCGGCCCTGGCCGGAGGCAACTTCATAGGTCATGTCAATGATTCCGGATTCTGGGTGGTGACAAACCTATCAGGGGCCAGTGTCACAGGCGGCTTAAAAACATATACATGGAATACCATAACCCTTGCAGGCATGGCATTTATACTTTCATTGGCGGGAGCAACCGTACTGCCGATGGTATGACATCTTAGTATGATAGAAATTGAGAGGAGTATATAATTATGGCAATGTTAGGAAAAGAGGTAAGGATGAGCCGGCTGGTCAATCCTGAAAGCAAAAAGATGATGGCAATTACTGTTGACCATGCAATTTCGAGAGGCATAGCGCCTATGAAGGGCTTACAGCCCATTCAGGAAACCATTGAAAAAATCGTTATGGGAAGGCCGGATGCCATGACCATGACAAAGGGAATCGCGGAACACTGCATGTGGCCCTTTGCCGGAAAGGTGGCCCTTTTGATGAAGGTATCAAACTATTCCCCGGTATCGCCTACCAGGGACACTATATTCGGGTCAGTGGATGAGGCGGTGCGGATGGGAGCGGATGCGGTTTCCATGGGAGCCATGACCCTGGGGGATTTCCAGGGAGAACAGTTTGCTGCCATCGGCAGATTTTCCGAGGAGTGTATGGCAAAGGGAATGCCGCTTATCGGTCATGTGTATCCCAAGGGAGAATCGGTTCCGGCGGACAAGCAGACCTCCTGGGAGAATATAGCATACTGTGTGAGAAGCGCCTGCGAGCTGGGCATGGATATTGTGAAAACAACGTATACAGGTGACCCGGATTCCATGGCCAGGGTGGTGTCGTGTGTTCCGTCCTCTTTCCGGATTGTGATTCAGGGAGGCGACAAATGCAGGACATTGGATGATTACCTGACCATGACAAGGGAAGCCATGGACTGCGGGGTAGGAGGCGTGACAATGGGAAGATTTGTCTGGGAATATGAAGACGTGACAGCCCTGGTTATTGCCCTGCGGTATATGATTCATAAGGGGTATACGGTAAAGCAGGCAAAGGAATTGCTGGCCCAGCTGGAGCATGATAAGAACTATGAGGATTTTTAAGACAGGGGAGACAGGATGAAGATTGTGGTATTGGATGGTTATACAGAGAATCCGGGAGATTTAAGCTGGGAGGGTCTTGAGGCGCTGGGAACATTGACTGTGTATGACAGGACTCCCGGCGACAAGGTGATAGAGAGGATCGCAGATGCACAGGCCGTATATACCAATAAGACGCCCATCACCGGTGAAACCATTGAGAAATGCGCCAACATGAAGTTTATCGGAGTGCTGGCAACCGGTTATAATGTGATTGATATTAAGGCGGCCCGTTCTGCAAACGTAGTGGTTTCCAATATACCTTCCTACGGAACGGATGCAGTTGCCCAGTATGCTGTGGCGCTTTTGCTGGAGCTTTGCCATCATATTGGAGAACATTCGGATTGCGTGAAGGCCGGCGGGTGGAGCCGCAGCAGGGACTGGTGCTTTTGGAAGCATCCCCTGGTGGAGCTTGCAGGCAAGACATTTGGGGTCATCGGCTTTGGACGTATCGGTCAGAGGACCGCAAAAATAGCAGAGGCATTAGGAATGAAGATAGTAGCTTATGATGAACGGCCTGTGAAAGAGCTGGAAGGGGAAAATTTCAGATACGTTTCCCTGGATGAGCTTTTATCCATGTCGGATGTCATAAGCCTCCACTGTCCGCTGTTTCCGTCAACAGAAGGCATTATCAATAAAGATACCATTGCCAAAATGAAGGATGGAGTGAAAATCATCAATACCTCCAGAGGTCCCTTGATTGTGGAGCAGGATTTGCGGCAGGCCCTGGACAGCGGAAAGGTTAGCGGGGCAGCTGTGGATGTGGTGTCAGAGGAACCCATCAGAGAGGATAATCCTCTGCTGGGAGCCAAAAACAGTATTATCACTCCACATATTGCATGGGCTCCCAGGGAGTCCAGACAGCGGCTTATGGATATTGCTGTCTCCAATTTAAAGGCATTTATGGAAGGAAATCCAGTCAATGTGGTGAGTTGAGGATATGCTGAAGGCTTCAGGTTTAAATTCACAGGATAACGTATATTAAGTTTAAAACAGGGGATGGACGGCTGTCTGTTTAGGAGCTGTCCATCCCCTGTATTTGCTTTTTTCCGCATGAAACATATATTGGCAGACAGAGGGCTGCTATTAATTAAGGAAGAAAGTCAAAAAATAGTCCTCCGCCAGTCAGGTTTTTCCTTTTTAGGGCGGTTATCTGCATCTTAGAAAATAGTGGCATGAATCAGGTGTTGTAAAGTAAGCTGGAATTTGGTACAATGTCAATGAGTGTTTCTAAAAATATTAGGAAATGTAAAAAAAGGTGTTGATATTTTTTGTGAAATCAAATATAGTATTAGTTAGACCAGAAATTGATGAGAAATTGACATTGATGATAGAATGAAAGCATGGCTTGAAATGGTAGTAAGGGAATAAAAGGAGGATATGGATCTTGTTAGAGATTAAGATAAATGAGTCAGAGAATGCCGCCAGGATTATAGTCGTAGGTGTGGGCGGCGCAGGAAATAATGCAGTTAACCGCATGATTGACGAAAACATTGCAGGGGTGGAGTTTATTGGCATTAACACTGATAAACAGGCCCTTCAGTTTTGTAAAGCCCCCACTGCCATGCAGATTGGAGAGAAGCTGACCAAGGGACTGGGAGCAGGTGCCAGGCCTGAGGTGGGAGAGAAAGCTGCTGAGGAGAGTTCAGAAGAGATTTCACAGGCCTTAAAGGGTGCTGATATGGTGTTTGTCACCTGCGGCATGGGCGGCGGAACCGGAACCGGAGCAGCTCCAGTGGTAGCCAAGATTGCAAAAGATATGGGGATTCTTACCGTAGGCGTGGTGACCAAGCCCTTCCGTTTCGAGGCCAAGACGCGTATGAGCAATGCCCTGTCAGGTATCGAACAGCTGAAGAACAGTGTCGATACCTTAATTGTGATTCCCAATGACAGGCTTCTTGAGATTGTGGACAGGCGTACCACCATGCCGGATGCACTTAAGAAAGCAGATGAGGTGCTTCAGCAGGCTGTTCAGGGCATTACGGATCTGATTAATGTTCCGGGTCTCATTAACCTGGATTTTGCTGATGTCCAGACCGTCATGATTGACAAGGGCATTGCGCATATCGGTATCGGCAAGGCCAAGGGAGATGATAAGGCCATTGAGGCGGTTAAGCAGGCTGTATCCAGTCCTCTGTTAGAGACTACCATTGAAGGCGCCAGCCATGTCATCATCAATATTTCCGGCGATATCAGCCTGATTGAGGCCAATGAGGCTGCCAGCTATGTTCAGGAACTGGCCGGTGATGAAGCTAACATTATCTTCGGCGCCATGTTTGATGAGAACGCTCAGGATGAGGCTACCATCACTGTTATTGCCACTGGTTTGGACGAGCATGGAGCCAATGCTTCCGTGGCAAAGGCCATGACTGGTTTTACCAGTTTTAAGACAAAGGTACCGGCAGCAGGAGCGCCCGCCGGACAGCAGGCACATGCGGCAGCACCTGAGGCAGCAGCAACAGCGTCTGCACCTTATACCAGCAGACCGGCATCCCAGGGATATTCGACCCACGGCTATAATCCGGCCGGAGGTAGCCAGGGATACACAGCGCCCAAGTATAACCCGAACCAGGGATATTCCGCAGGCGGCAGCCAGAATGCCGGCCAGAATCCTACCCCTGCTCCAAGCCAGCCTTTCAGACCGGCTACCAATAAGGAGATGCAGATTAATATTCCGGATTTCCTGAAGAATAAGAGATAAGTTTCAACCAGATTTGTATATGTTCCGGCTGCCATGAGGCAGCCGGTTTTTTGCTTTTAGTTATCCCTAATAAAAAAGAATGCCGGGACGGTATCTGCTAAAGTACGTTCCAACATTCATCATAGATTTATTTCTTTGTTATTCTTTGCTCTTTTCCTGCAAATCCAGCAGCAGGGCCACCAAATCATCCACTGCTTTTTTTGACCGTTCATTGAGCCTGCCATAGGAGGCCATGAGGTCATTGCCAGACCCAGGGTCCGGCCGGCATGTGTTCTGAACAGGCTCTGTCTCCAAAAGGAAGCTGCCGGTAGTGTTCAGAATCCGGGCCAGCTGCTTCAGTTTAGCCACATCCGGCTGTCGTTTGCCTGTTTCGTATCCGCAGTAGGTGCTGGCTGTCAGGCCTAAGGCGTCCGCTACCTGCTGCTGCGTATACCCCATGGAAACCCTGGCTTTTTTCAGTTGTTCGGAAAATCCCATTATCACACCTCATTTCCGGGCCAACCTCTGGTTGGCGTATTGTCAATTTGTTGATAAAATACATTGACATACTGGCAATTCGCTGATATTATAAATATACATATTGGCAATACGCCAATATATAACAATACGCCACAGGATGGCAGTCTACTGCCGCTTGCCCAGACGCAGTTTCAGCGCTTTGACCGTGTCCAAAAGGAATAGCTGTTCATCCTCTGAGAGTTCCTTGGCAATATTATAGAGTTCCTCCAGCAGTTTTGCGCTTTGAAAGGCCTGGTTTCCGGATTCCATGTCTCCTGTGCCGTCGGTGAGCCATTCTTTATTAATGTTCAGTATCTGGCAGACTGCATTGATGACAATGGCCTGCGGTTCTGTCTTGTTTTTTTCCAGGTTGAAGATGACACCTCTGGATACGCCGATGGTCTGGGCAAGGGAATCCTGGGTATATCCCTTTTGTTTTCGCGCATAGTTGAGTCGTTCTCCCAATGTATTCATTTTTATCACCCCCGCAATCAGTATACAATGAGCAAAATTCATTGTCAATGATTTTTTGGCCGCTTAAGTGCAGGAAAAATATAGTATGTTTCATTGACAGTGAATTCCTTATCTGCTATAATTCATTAATAGAGCAAAAAGAAAGGAGGGATAACATTGACAATGCAAAAGGAAGAAGAACGGCAGAACAGGGTATTAATGGAAATCATTGACAACGCAAAGGAACTTCCGGTGGAAAGCCAGAACCTGCTGCTTATACTTGCCAGGGGAATGGTATTTACGCGTAACTGTATGATGCGGCAGAATGCTGCGGACCAGCCGCGCATGCCGCCGGACGAGCATTCTGCATGAATCATAAAACTATATAATGAAAAAGGAGAGATAAACGTATGAAAAAAAGACTTGTATCACTGTTTCTGGCATTGACCATGACATGGGGACTTACTGCCTGCGCAGGCGGTTCTTCTGCCCCGGCATCAGCCGCCGACCCGGCAGCATCAGCCGATGCGGCTTCGGCCCAGGGGGAGGCAGAGGGTTCCAAGACGGATAACACAGGTACGGATGCCAAGGCCAGCTATACGCTGAATATCGGATCAGCCATGAGCTCCACCAATCCGTCCAGCATTGCCCTGCAGAGCTTTAAAAAGGCGGTGGAGGAGAGGACCGGCGGGGACCTGGCTGTAAACATATATACGGATTCGGCCCTGGGCGGTGAAGCCGACCTTTTGGAACAGGTTACATCCGGTACGGTAGAGGGAATGATGCAGATGGGAGCAGCCAACTGGGAGCCCTATAATTCGGAAGTAAACGTGGCCCTTCTGCCGTTCCTGTTTACATCCCTGGACAATGCCAGGCAAGCCTGGGCCGGTGAGTTCGGCCAGCAGTTCTGCGAAAAGCTTCTGGAGCCAACAGGCGTGACCATTCTGTCTGTGTGGGAGTCCGGCTACCGCCATATGACCAACAACACCAGGCCTATTCTGGCTCCTGCGGATATTGCGGGCATCAAGTTCCGCACCAATGAAAACAGCATGAAGGTCAAGATGTATGAGGCGGTTGGAGGATCGGCTGTTATTATGGCATTTTCCGATGTGTATACAGGCCTTCAGAACAAGACCATTGACGGCCAGGAAAATCCTCTGGCAAACATCTACACCTCATCCCTCCAGGATGTACAGACTTATTTGTCCCTGACCGGCCATATGTATGACGCTGCTCCTCTGGCAGTCAATACCGCATGGTTTGAAACCCTTCCGGAAGAGTACCAGACCATACTGTTTGAGGAGGCTGACAAGGCAAGGGAAGTGGACCTGCAGGAAAATGATGAGTCAAAATACCTGGAATTATTAAAAGAGGCAGGTATGGAAATCAATGAGGTGGATAAGGAAGCGTTCCAGGAGGCAATGTCAGGCATCTGGGAAGAGTTTGCTTCCCAGTACGAGGACGGACAGTATTGGATAGACCTTGCTACTTCCTTTAATAAGTAGGTATCCGCAAGTACCGGGGGACGGCCCGGCCGTGCCCCGGTTTTGCCACAGAACAATATGAAAAAGGAGGTAAAAAATGGTCCTGAAATTAATAGACAAGGTAAAATTCCTTCTGCGCATTTTAAGCTGCGTCACGGTGTGTACCCTGACCATCATCATAGGAATACAGGTGGTGAACCGGTATGTGTTTGGAACTTCATTTACATGGGTGGAGGAGCTGGCAGGCATGGCCATGGTTTACATTACATATTTCGGCGCAGCCATGGCCACCATCAATAACAGCAACACGCGGATAGACTTTTTTATCCGCAAGCTCCCCGGACCTGTGTACCGCGGTTTTGAGATTCTGGATGACTGTATCTGTATTGCGTTTCTCCTGGTAATCTGCCGCTATGCGGCAAAGCTGGTGGGCACCAATCTCAATGCCCTTTCAGCAGCTATGAAGATACCTCTTTCCGTCAATTATGTGGGTGTACTGAGCGGCTGTGTACTGATGATTCTTTTTTATGTGCTGCGTCTCTGGATTGATGTGGAGAAGTTAAGGGGAAGAAACATGGATTATGTGGAGGAGGAGCTGAGTCGATAATGAATACTGGATTAATTGTTTTGTTTGTTGTGTTGGGAATCTGTCTGCTGATTGGACTGCCTGTGGCTTTTTCCATCGGCATCAGCTGTATGGCCCTGCTGACCGTCAATGGCTATCCGCCTCTGGATATCGTTGTCCAGCGCATGGCCAGCGGCGCCAAATCCTTTAATATGATGGCAATGCCTATGTTTATTTTTGCCGGTTCCCTGATGGTATACGGCAGTACGCCCCGCCTCATGCGGTTTGCCAACATGATGCTGCGGAAAATGCCGGGCGGACTGGGGGCCACGGCACTTGCAGCCTGCGGATTCTTCGGCGCGGTCTCAGGGTCCGGTGTGGCAAGCGCTGCGGCTATCGGCAAGATCATAGGACCTGAGATGCTGGAGCAGAAATACCCAAGGGGACTGACCGTGGGACTGATTGCGGCTGGAGGAACCATGGCATGCATCATTCCTCCAAGCATTGTAATGGTGGTCTATGCATCCTCCTCCGGAGCGTCGGTGGGAGATATGTTCCTGGCCGGCTTTGTGCCGGGATTTATCTGCATCCTTGCCCTAATCGGGCTCAATACCTTTTTTGCCGTAAAAAGGGGAAACAAGGAGAACGTTGAGAAAACAGATTATACGGCAAAGGAAAGGCTCAGGATTACAGGAGATGCCCTGCTTCCGCTTTTAATGCCTATTTTCGTGCTGGGCGGTGTGTTTTCAGGTATCTGTACCGCCACAGAGGCATCGGTGGTGGCTGTCATCTATTCCTTTATCCTGGCAGTGTTTGTGTACCGGGAACTGACGCTGCGGGAGTTTTATAAGGTGGCGGCGGAAAGCGTTGTCACCACAGGCGTTATCATGCTGATTATCTCGGTTGCCACGCCTTTCGGGTGGATTATGTCCATACAGAATGTGCCCACCCTGTTTGCGGGCTGGCTGCTGTCCATTACATCCAGTAAGTTTTTAATCATGGCATTCATATTCCTGCTTCTTTTGCTGCTGGGAACCTTCATGGAGACCATGTGCATCATTATTCTGGTGACGCCTATCCTTCTGCCCATTGCCCAGACCCTTGGAATGGGAGTGGTCCACTATGGAGTTTCCATGCTGATGGCGCTGATGGTAGGCTCCCTGACCCCGCCTCTTTCCGTTAACCTGTTTACATCCTGCAGGGTGCTGAATGTAAAGTATGACGAGGCGTTTCCGGATACCCTGTGGGTTATTCTGACTGTGACGGCCTGCGCCCTGCTCACCTTTGCGGTGCCGGGAATCACGGAGTTTCTGCCGGCCATCTTAAAGTAAGGAGAACCATATGGATATGGACAAAAAGAATATGCTGGAACGTGTGGTAAAAGCTGCCCGCAAAGCGTATATGAAAGGATTTGCCGCGGGCAGCGGCGGCAATGTGAGCATACGGATTCAGGGGCAGGTGTATATATCTCCAAGCGGAATCTGCCTGGGTGATTTGACGCAGGAGGACATGATAATGCTGGAGGCAGATGGTTTTGCGCCTCCCGCAGATATGTCGGATTCCGACAGGCGGCGTCCCTCCAAGGAGGCCGGAATGCATCTGGCGTGCTACAGGAGCCGCCCGGACATCCTGTGCCTGTTTCATCTGCATTCCCCCTATTCCATTGCAGCTGCCTGCCTCAGGCAGGGAAACGGGAGTCTGGCCACGGGCATGCCTGCCTACACTCCGGGATACGCCATGCGTGTGGGAAGGATTCCTGTGGTTCCCTATTACCGTCCCGGAAGCCGGGAACTGGCCGAGGCTGTGTCTGACGTGATTTGCAGCCGGGACAGCCTTCTGCTGGCAAATCACGGCATGGTGGCTGCGGGAAAAAGCCCGGAGGCAGTGCTGGCCGCTGCGGAGGAGATTGAGGAGAACGCGCATCTTACCATACTTTTGGGAGACCGGGGAATTCCCCTTGATGAAGAACAGACAGAGGCGCTGTTTCGGGCAGGAGGAACTGTATGATGCATAAGGACCTGTTATTGGGAATAGACGTAGGCACCACCGGAACAAAATGTTCGGTATATGATTTTAACGGAAAACGGGTGGCCTCTGCTTACCGGGAATATCCTATGCTCCATCCCCGGCCCGGATGGACCGAACAGGACCCTTCCCGGTGGTGGGACGCAGTGTGCTGCAACCTGCAGACCATATTTCAAAGCCAGGACATAGATAAAAACAGGTTTGCGGCGGTGGGGACCAGCAGCACCAACGCAGTGTTTCTGGCGGACCGGCAGGGGCAGCCTTTGTGCAATGCCATCAGCCTCCATGACCAGAGAAGCGGTCCCCAGGTGGAATGGCTGAAGGAGAATATCGGTGAGGAGCGGATCCGCGCTCTGGCCGCAAACCGCATTGCCAACGGCTCCTTCAGCCTTCCGGCCCTGCGGTGGCTGGTTGAGAACCGGCCGGATTTGATAAAGGGAGCACATAAGCTGATGGTGCCCTGCGGCTATGTGATTCAAAAGCTCACAGGGGAGTTTACCATGAACCGGCCGCGCATGAGCCTGACCCTTATGGCGGATATCCGCACCGGCCAATGGGATACAGAGATTGCAGAACAGACAGGCCTGCCTGCCCGGCTGCTGCCGAGTCCCTGCGGTTCCGCTGAAATCGTGGGCACTGTGACCCAATGGGCGGCCTCCATGACAGGACTGGCTGCGGGAACGCCGGTTACAGGCGGCACCATTGACACGGTAGCGGCCACCATAGGGGCAGGCGCTGTGGATGAGGGGGATTTCGCCCTGACCATAGGCAGCAGCGGAAGGCTTTGCAGCATTGCGGGACAGCCTATGGAGGATCCAAGGCTGCTGAACCTGTACGGGGCCTATGACGGACAGTACATCATTGTCCAGTCCACCAACAATGCCTGTGTGTCCCTGCGCTGGTTCAGGGACACATTCGGAAGGGAGGCAGCCAGGCAGGCCCAGGCAGCCGGGTGCGGTATATACCCATATCTGGACCGTCTGGCGGACACTGCCCCGGCCGGGGCCGGAGGCCTTATATGGCTTCCCTATCTGGCCGGGGAGCAGAGCCCTGTCTGGGATACACGGGCCAGGGGCGTGTTTTATGGGGCCGGGCTGGAGACAGATTACCCATCCTTTATAAGGGCTGTCCTGGAGGGAGTGGCATTTTCACAGCGCCACTGTCTGGAAGTGGTCCTGGACCGGGCTGCCAGACCGGATATCATACCCCTTGGCGGCGGCGCGGCCAACAGCCCTCTGTGGTGCCGGATATTTGCCGATGTGCTGGGAATTCCTGTGGCCCGGCTCCGGTCCAATGAGACAGAGACCCTGGGCGATATCATCATCGCTGCCCAGGCTATGGGAATCCATGAGATTGCGCCGGACTTTGGAAAGGTGCTGGCAGCGGACGGCGAGGTGTTTTGGCCCGATGATGTCCGGGCTTGTGTATATGACAGACAGTACCGGGTTTACCGGGAACTGTACCAGGCGTTAAAGCCTGTATTCGCGGGAGGAGGAGAGCAATGAAATTATGTTATCAGGCAGCCACGCCCGACGTGGCCATAGCGGATTCAGTGACAGCGTACCAGGGGCCTCTGGCAAAAACCTTTGGGGACCTGGGCGCCCTGGGATACGACGGGGTAGAGCTGATGACCCTGAATCCGGGAAAGCTGGACTGGAGGGAAGTGAAGGAAACTGCTGAGGAAAACAATCTGTCCGTGGTGCTGGTGTGCACAGGCGAGATCTTCGGACAGCTGGGATTGAGCTATACACACCCCCACCGGTCCCTACGCCGGGAGGCCGTGGAGAGGACAAAGGAAATCATTGATTTTGCCGGTTACCTGGGGGCCAATGTCAATATAGGGAGGATACGCGGGCAGTACTGCAGGGAACTGGACAGGGAGGAAACCATTGAACTGGCTCAGAACGCGTTTACCGAGCTGGCTGACTATGCAGCCCCTAAAAATGTGGACATTGCCCTGGAGACAGTGACCATCATGCAGACCAACTTTATCAATACCCTGGCGGAGGGAGCTGCCATGGCAGACCGGGTGGGACGGCCTAATTTCCGGCTCATGATGGATATTTTTCACCTGAATCTGGAGGAAAAGGATTTGTATGAGGCCATCCGTACATACAGCAGTTACAACATTCACGTACATCTGGCTGACAATAACCGGCGCTATCCGGGCCAATGCGGCCTGGATTTTGAGAAGATTCTGACGGTCTTTCGGGAGTGCGGTTATGACGGCAATTACTGTACCGAGATATTCCAGCTTCCGTCCATGGAGGAAGCTGCCAGGGAATCCATCCGGTATCTGAGGCCCATTGCCGACCGGGTTTACGGCGGAAACACACACTGCAATGAAGCAGGCCGGAACAAGGATGGCAGAGGACGCAGCCGTAAGGAGGGGATGCAGATATGAGAGAGGAACGAAAGGAAACACTTCAAAAGCTGTGCCTTGTATTCCGCAACAAGCTGATTGATCTGCTGTACAGTGTCCAGACAGGCCATCCCGGGGGATCGCTGTCCTGCACGGAGATATTGACAGCGCTTTACTATGAGCTGATGGATGTGGACCCCATGAACCCGGAAAAGGAGGACCGGGACCATCTGATACTGTCAAAGGGTCACGGGGCGCCCATGCTTTATCTTGTCCTGGCCCACAAGGGATTCTTTCCCCTGGCGGAGTTAAAGAACCTGCGCCAGACGGGAAGCATGCTCCAGGGCCATCCCTGCGTACATAAGACGCCTGGGGTGGAGCTTTCCACCGGACCGCTGGGACTGGGATTATCCGCAGGACTGGGAATGGCCCTGGGATCCAGGCTTAAAGGGTATGATTCCTACACATATGTAATCATGGGGGATGGGGAAATACAGGAAGGATGCGTATGGGAGGCAGCCTTGTCAGCGTCCAAATTCAAGGCGGACCATCTGATAGGTATTCTGGACAACAACGGGGTACAGTTGGACGGCACCCTGGAGGATATCATGCCCATGGGTGATATAAAGGCCAAATGGGAGGCGTTCGGATGGAATGTGATTCCCTGCGACGGCCATGATGTGGAGGACATATGCAGGGCCGTGGAGGAGGCTAAAATGACGGCAGACAAGCCATCCCTGATACTGACAAAGACAGTGAAGGGAAAGGGCGTTTCCTTCATGGAGGGCAAAAATACCTGGCATGGAAAAGCCATTGGAGACCAGGAATACGCACAGGCAAAAGCAGAACTGGGAGGTGACCGGTAATGGGAGAGATGACAGCAATCCGCGATGCCTACGGAGCGGCGCTTAAAGAATTGGGGGAACAGGATGTAAGGATCGTGGGACTGGAGGCTGATGTGGCTTCCTCCACAAAAAGCGGTATATTTGGAAGTGCGTTTCCTGAGCGGTATTTTAATGTGGGAATCAGCGAGTTAAATATGGTGTCCATGGCGGCCGGACTTGCCAGGACCGGTTTCATTCCCTTTGTTAATACCTTTGCCGTGTTCCTGACCACCAGAGGTGCGGACCCGGTCCAGAGCCTCATTGCCTATGACAGCCTGAATGTAAAGCTGTGCGGCGCTTACTGCGGCCTGTCTGACTCCTATGACGGAGCCAGTCATCAGGCCATAACGGATATGGCATTTGTAAGATCCATACCGAACATGACAGTCATAGCCACGGCAGACGGGACGGAGACAAGAAAGGCTGTGTTTGCCATTGCAGAGCATCAGGGACCGGTTTATCTGCGCCTGAGCCGTGCGCCGGCTCCGGTGTTTTACGGGGACAATATGAGGTTTGAGATTGGAAAGGGTATCCGCGTCAGGGAGGGGAATGACGTGTCCATTATCACCACGGGAACGCTTCTGCACAACGCAATCCGGGCAGCCCTGCTCCTGGAGCAGGAGGGCATCCAGGCAGCGGTGGTGGACATGCATACGGTAAAGCCCATTGACCAAAATCTGATTCTGGAATGTGCAGAACAGACAGGAGCCATCGTGACAGCGGAGGAACACAGCATATACGGCGGCCTGGGCAGCGCAGTGGCAGAGGTGCTGGCAGAGCACTGTCCGGTTCCCATGGAGCGGATCGGCGCAGTGGATTTCGCCGAGTCAGGGGATTACGGCCAGCTCATGGAAAAGTACGGATATGGCCCGGAATCCATTGCGCAAAGATGCAGGGCCGTGATGCGGCGTAAGCAGGACAATGGGACGGGCAGGCTGCCTGAAAGGATACTGCGGCCCTTTGATATGCCCTGAGGCCCATTTGAACAGGAGGAATAAGAGAATGAAAGAACCAATCCAGAAATATTTCCAGGTAGGCACCATCCAGTGGATGACCCACCCGCCGGTCAGTTATCCGGTGTGCGATTCAGTCAGAACCATCTGCTGCGATCCGTATTTTGGGGCTTTGGAGATTACCCATATCCCGGACAGCGAGACCAGGGAAAGGGTGAAGAAAATGCTGGACCAATCCCATCTGCGGGTGTGCTACGGCGCCCAGCCGAACCTGCTGGGGAAGGGGCTGAATCCCAACCATCTGGAGGAGACGGAGCGGAGGAAGGCGGAAGAAGAGCTGACCCGGGCAGTGGACGAGGCGGCGTATATGGGGGCCGGGGGTATCGCATTTTTGGCAGGAAAGTGGGAACCTGATTCCAGGGAACAGGCATATTCCCAGCTTTTAAAGACAACCAGGGCAGTGTGCACCCACGCCGCAAAAAAGGGCATGATGGTGGAGTTAGAGGTATTTGACTATGATATGGATAAGGCGGCGCTGATTGGTCCGGCGCCTCTGGCGGCCCGGTTTGCAGCCGATATGGGCATGACCCATCATAATTTTGGCCTGCTGGCGGACTTGTCCCATTTTCCCACCACCTATGAGACCTCCCGTTATGTGGTGCGGACCCTGCGCCCCTATATCACACATTTCCACATAGGAAACGCAGTGGTTAAGAAGGGCTGCGAGGCGTACGGGGATCAGCACCCCAGATTCGGATTCCCGGAGAGCGCCAACGATACGGAGCAGCTGGCAGAATTTTTCAGGGTACTGAAGGAGGAAGGCTTTTTCAATGAAAAAGAGCCTTATGTGTTATCTCTGGAGGTCAAACCCTGGGGGGACGAGGACGGGGAAATTATACTGGCTGACACGAAGCGTGTGATTAACCGGGCATGGGCGATGGTGGAGGACTGATGGAGAGGATTAGCGCCAAATGGTACGCTGGGAAAATGGAAAGGATGAATCATATATGAGGATTGTGGTATTAGACGGATATACGGAAAATCCGGGGGATCTGAGCTGGAAGGGCCTGGAGGACCTGGGGGATCTGACGGTTTATGACAGGACGCCCAAGGACCGGGTGGTGGAACGCATTGGCCAGGCAGAGGCGGTGTATACAAATAAGACGCCCATAAGCGCCCGGACAATAGAGAGCTGCCCCAACCTGCGGTTTATCGGGGTATTGGCCACAGGCTATAATATTGTGGACATACGCGCAGCCGGAGATGCAGGGATCATTGTTTCCAACATTCCTTCCTACGGCACAGATGCAGTGGCCCAGTACGCCATTGCCCTGCTTCTGGAGCTGTGCCACCATGTGGGCTTCCATTCTGACTGTGTAAGGGCAGGCGAATGGACCCGCTCCAGGGACTGGTGTTTCTGGAAGTACCCGCTGACAGAGCTTGCGGGAAAGACCATGGGAATCATCGGATTCGGGCGCATAGGAAGGCGCACTGCTGTCATTGCCCAGGCTCTGGGAATGAAGGTGCTGGCCTTTGACCGGTATCAGGATAAAGGTCTGGAGACGGACAGCTGCCGGTACGCAGACCTGGAAGAGCTGCTGTCCGGCTCTGATGTAATCAGCCTGCACTGCCCTCTGTTTCCTGAAACGGAGAAAATCATCAACCGCCGTACCATTGAAAAGATGAAGGATGGGGTTCTGATTATCAACACCTCCAGAGGACAGCTGGTGGAGGAAGCCGACCTGAGGGAGGGACTTGACAGCGGTAAGATAGGAGGCGCTGCCGTGGATGTGGTTTCCGCAGAACCCATACAGGAGGATAATCCTCTTTTGGGCGCGGAAAATATACTGATTACGCCTCATATCGCCTGGGCGCCCAGGGAATCCAGACAAAGGCTCATGGATATAGCAGTGGAAAACCTGAGCCGGTTTATGTCAGGCACGCCTCAGAATGTGGTGAATGAACCATGAAACAGGTTATGTGAATAGAGGCTGTTGTAAACACAGGCTATTATAAGAACAGCACAATCAAATAGAGACGCGTACAGCCGGAACGCTGCCGCCACACCGTGTATGGATGTGGCGGCGGCATTCCGGCTTTTTGTAAAAACACCATATTTAGTATGAAACTCGAATTTTGTCGATAAATATTGTACCTGTTATCGGTTATTTCGACAACATCCGCGCTTTGAAACCGCTATAATGGCTTTCAGAAAGTTTGCCAGGGAGGTGAGGCCGGACTGAGTGGTTTATACAGTATACATAGATGTGGTATTCGCGGTCAATACCATAATGGACATGATGGTTCTGACCATCTTAAACAGAGTTTTATCCTACAGGACCACAAAGCGGCGTATTCTGGCCGGAGCTGTCATCGGCGGTATATGGTCCTGTGTGGTGAGCCTGGTTCCCGGTCTTCCGGCCGCAGTGGAGATATTGGGAACGTATGTAGCGGTGAGCAGCCTGATGGCCGTAGCTGCCTATCACCTGAAAAGCCCTAGAGAGGTAATTAAATCCGTGGCAGGTATCTACCTTGTATCGGTTGTTCTTGGAGGTGTGATGCTGGTGCTCTATGAACACACCAGGGCTGGGTATTACGCATGGCTTTTGGTGGAGTCCGGACATGGAAGAAGGATTCCCGTCATGGTCTGGATTTTAATGATTGCAGGGGCAGCCGCAGCCTGCTATGGATTTTCAGGGGGGATAAAGGAATTAATCCGTACCATGGCCCACAGGAAGGATTTATGCAGGGTTACCATGATTTACGGCGAAAAGAAAGAGACAGTTACAGGGCTTATAGACACGGGCAACCGGCTGAGGGAGCCTGTGAGCAGCCAGCCGGTCCATGTGGCGGCGGCCGGTGTCATGAAGCAGCTGTGTCCGTCGGTAAAGGGTGTGGTCTATGTGCCGTACCAGTCCGTGGGAACCAGCCGCGGAATTCTGCCGGCCGTGTTCATAGACCGGATGGAGATAGAGCAGGAGGGCGGCAGGTACAGCCTTGAGAAGCCCCTCATTGCCATTACGAAGCAGGAGCTTTCTCCCTCAGGGGAGTATCAAATCCTGATACAGAAAAGCGACTAAGGAACTTGAATAACACACAACGTACAGGAGGACATTTCCATGATTATAAAAGTATCCATACCAAACCGTTTCCAGTTAAAGACCATCCCCAGCTTCAGGACCGTACTGATGCCCAGGCAGGGGGAGGTACATTATATAGGAGGCGCCGATATACTGCCTGCCCCTCTGGAAACAGAGGAGGAGGGCCGGATGATAAGTCTTTTGGGAAGCGAGGATGACAAGGAGGCCAGGGCGGCCCTGATTGAGCACAACCTGAGGCTGGTAGTCTACATAGCGAAGAAATTCGACAACACCAGCGTGGGGGTGGAGGATTTAATTTCCATCGGAACCATCGGACTCATCAAAGCCATCAATACCTTTAAGCCGGATAAGAACATCAAGCTGGCCACCTATGCTTCCAGATGCATTGAGAATGAGATTCTCATGTATCTCAGAAGGAATAATAAGACACGTCTGGAAGTGTCCATAGATGAACCTCTGAATGTGGATTGGGATGGAAATGAACTTCTGCTGTCGGATATTCTTGGAACGGATGAGGATGTGATTTATCACGATATCGAGGATGAGATAGAAAAAAGCCTTCTCAACAACGCAATCAGCCGCCTAAACCCCAGGGAACGCAAAATCGTGGAGCTGCGGTACGGCCTTACAAACGAGGACGGGGAGGAAATGACCCAGAAGGAAGTGGCCGACCTGCTGGGAATCTCCCAGTCCTATATATCCAGACTGGAAAAGAAAATCATGAAACGGCTTAAAAAAGAAATTGTCAGATTTGAATAGGCATGGAAAGTCAGCAGAAAGAGCTGGCTTTTTTGCTGTCTTAAGGCTTGTCTAACAGAGGAAAATGCGGTACATTGTTATCAGGAATATGATTTGATATACAAGGCTTTCCATATCTTAAAGATGCGTATGGGGAGAGCCGGCCAAGGGGGTAGGAGAGGCATGTCCGCAGCACAGGTGGGAGAAAGGCTCTGTTTCAGGCTGAGTGAACAGGAGTATAAAGGATTCCTCAGATGGTATAAGAAAGACTTTCTGAAGGAAAAGGACCTTGGAAGGGTCCGGCCGGATTTTATGAATCTGAAGGAAGACTGCTGTATCACCATGGAGAATGAGGTGATCCGCATACAGACCGGGAATACGGATATATGGCTGCTGTATTCTGCGCTGACAGAGGTTCATAGGAAGGAAGGCCTGATTCTGTTTTTCGGGCAGAAGGAATTCTGGGCCATACCGGAGCGGGTCCTGGGAGGGGATCTGGAGGCGCAGGAATGGTTCAGATGCCTGAACACAAAATGTTTGGAGAACAGGGATGGCCGGATTCCCATGGGGGATGTGGAGGAAGCCTGCCGCAGAAGAACCGTCCCATTCTGCTGTTACACCAGGAGCGTGGACCAGATAGCAGACGCATGCAGGGCATTGGGCCTGCCTTGGAGAAATGTGCAGAAGCTGAGGAAGGCGGCATTGTTCCCGTACCGGTATGCGGGTTTGCAGCTGCTGGCACTGGAAGAGGACGGTATCTGTGAATATGGAGAACGGTCCGTGGTCAGACATGCCTATGGGGATTTTGAGAAGGCGGTTTATACGCCGGAATATGTTTGTCTGATGAAAGGACGGGGCGGGGCGGTCATGATTCCCGTGGAGCCGTTAGCACAAATAGGCGGCATTAAGATGCTGTTTCAGATATGCAATGAGAGAGGAAGCGGGAAGCCTCTGAGCCTGAAGCAAAAAAAGGTACATGTGCCGGCAGGAAAATGGGGGACAGGCAGAAGGTTACTGGCTGTGGCCGCAGCTGTGGCGGCATTGGGACTGGCGGCGTGGGGAGCAGGGAGTGGTGGAAGCACAGGAACAACGGGAAGCACAGGGACAGCGGAGGGCAGCGTACAGGCCCGGATGGCAATGGCAGAGGTGTCTGAAGAGGGAACGGCGGATTCGGGGGAAAACGCAAGTCAGGCAGAGGAACATGGAAATAAAGCAGCAGACAAAATACAGGACGGTATTATGATTACTGTTCCCGATGATACGGTTTTTGACCAGGTGGTATCAGACGGAACCTATGTATCATCCTCCCTTTATTATAAAATCCGGCTTCCGCAGGAGGAGTGGACCCAGCAGGGAAACCGTGATTTCGGGGACATCCTGGTCTCGGAATGGGGGAGTATTCTGGTCCGGGGATACAGGGAGCAGCCGCAGTTTTTTGCAATAGCGGGAATAGATACCCCCAGGACAAAGGCGGATTACATCCGAAGGATGGAGAGCGGAGCAGCTGTTAAGGACGATTCCATGCCGGAGGTGCTGGAGTATACATACAGAAGGGTGAAGGGAGACGAGATTGTCCAAAAGGAGATACGGTATAAGGCTGAGGAGAATACAGGACAGATATACGGTGGGGGTGAATACGGGGAAGGGACATATCGATATAGCGTAGAGCTCAGTGTGCTGGGACCGGAGTATTTTTACACGGTAACGGTACGTCTCAGGGAAGAAACGCCGGAATCCATAGGAGAAGCCAGGCAGGCTCTTGATTCCTTCCGGATTTTGGATACGTCTGCGGGTATCTGCAAAAAGATGGAGGACGAGGTATTTCACGGCTATTACGGCAAAAACTATGTTATGACAAACTGTCTGGTCCTTCTGGAGGAGGACTTAAGCCCGGAGGAAATCGGTGACTGCCTGGAGATGGTGAAGAAGATTGACACAGGCTTTTTTGGGGTAAAAAGCGGGGATGCGCTGGCGGCCCGGACAAAGGACAGTCTCTGGCTGGGCATAGACAGTCAGAGTCTCCAGGAAAACTGCACCATGGAGAATGCCAGGAAGGTGTCAAAAATATTCAAGTCGGATGTCATTCTCTATGACGAATTTGACGGAGATCTGCTGATGGTTGCCTACAGCGACAAACATCAAAAGCATGTGTACCAGAGGGCGACATCAATTACTAAGGAAATACTGGAATCAGAGTTTGGATGTTACGGAAAAGAGCAGGAGTTTCCTGAGGACATACTTAAATATACGGACCTGACCAGAGAAGAGGCGGAGGCCATATGGACAGACCCGGACGCTGTATTCCAAATGGACAAATGGTATGAAATCACCAGCCATATGACGAAGATGCCTGTTCCGGAAGAATTCATCGGCATAAGGGACTATAAAGAGTTTAAGGATGGCTTTGAAATCATCCGCAGATAACAGGAGAGGCAGAAAAGAGAGTAAAACAGGAATGCCCGGAATAGGCCGCATCCACAGGCTGGATGTCCCTTCCGGGCATTTCTGTTGTTGTTATTTGAGCTGAACCATGTTATCCCTGATGCGGAATGTACCGAAGCTGCGGATAAAGCTGGAAATGCGGCTGAAACCATACTGCTTCACGTCAAAGGAAGGGTATGTCTTTTTCAGCTCATCGTGTATGATGCTCAGATTATCCACATGTCCGTTATATCCCTTGATGATGCGGATGATTTCCTTTTCAATCTCAGTCTTGGAGATGCTGGCGCTCTTTTCCTGGACAAAATAACCGCCGTGGAGCTTGACCACCTGAAAGTCGTTGTTGTTCAGGCTTTCCAAAAAGGTGGAGAGCTTGGAGTAGCCGTAGTTCCTGACATCAAAATCTGAAAAGCGCTTTGTAAGGAAGTTACCCACCTTTGCAAGGATAATGGGCTGGTTCTGGCTGTTATTTTCAATGAGGAGCTTGGTGATGGCCTTCTGGATTTCATCTATGTTGGTAATGGTCTTCTGGTTTTCGATGACCGATGTCTCCGGTGCATCGTCAGAGGATATGATCTCCAGCAATTTAAACGTATCGCAGGCTGCACGGAAGGGCTTGGGGGTTTTCTGCTCCCCGATTCCCATGACAAACATCCCTGCCTCCCTCAGGCGCTGGGCCAGCTTGGTAAAATCCGAATCGCTGGAAACCAGGCAGAAACCATCTACATTTCCGGAATATAGGATGTCCATTGCATCAATAATCATGGCTGAATCAGTGGCGTTCTTTCCGGTGGTGTAGCTGTACTGCTGGATGGGATTTACGGACCAGTCCAGAAGCACATTCTTCCAGCTGCGCTTTTCGTTATCTGTCCAGTCGCCGTAAATGCGTTTGTAGGTGGCGATTCCCACATCCGACACTTCGTCCAAAATGTATTTGATATACTTGGGGGAGACATTGTCTGCATCAATCAATACTGCAAATCTGCGTTCATTTTGTTCCATAGATATGTTCACTTTCTGTTGGCATATGTTTCAAACAAGCACTAACATGAATAGTTTAACACATCTGCTGAAAGGCTTCAAGGGTCAGCTTAAATAGGACTTCATACTTTTCAGCGCATTTTTTTCAAGGCGGCTCACCTGGGCCTGGCTGATATGGATTTCCTGGGCAACCTCGGTCTGGGTTTTTCCTTCAAAGAAACGCATGTCAATGATATGGCGCTCCCGCTCCGGCAGCCGCTTCATGGCCTCCACCAGAGATAAATCCTCCACCCAGTTTTCCTCCAGGTTCTTTTTGTCACTAATTTGGTCCATCACAAAAAGAGGGTCCCCGCCATCCGTATAAACCGGCTCATACAGGCTGACAGGAGTCTGTATGGCATCCAGTGCATAGGTGATGTCTTCCTTTGAAACACCTATTTCCTGTGCGATTTCCATGAGAGTGGGTTCCTTGGAATTGGTTCTGGTAAGCTGCTCCCTGGCATAGAGGGCCTTATAGGCAGTATCCCTCAGGGAACGGCTGACCCGGATGGAATTATTGTCCCTCAGATATCTGCGCACTTCTCCCAGTATCATAGGCACTGCATAAGTGGAAAATTTGACATTCTGAGTGATGTCAAAATTGTCGATGGCCTTGATTAGGCCGATGCATCCAATCTGGAACAGGTCGTCGATGTTTTCCTGGCTGTTTGAAAAGCGCTGGATTACGCTGAGTACCAGGCGCAGGTTCCCTTTGATATACTGCTCCCTGGCCTCCTTGTCACCGTCCAGTATTCTTTGAAACAGTTCCTCTTTCTCTTCATTGCTCAGTAAAGGCAGTTTGGCGGTATTGACTCCGCATATCTCAACTTTGTAGCCCGACATAATCCTTACCTCCGTTATAATGCCATACGCCCTGACATGAAAAAATTCAGGGCTGTACTGGATGAATCTGCTATAACGAAATGATGTACGGATTCCAGATGTTTTATACGGTTTGGGGGGAGAAAAAGATTTCCATTTTTTTCTGGTTTGTGTGGAATGCAGGGAAATGCGGACACACATATTATAAAAAAATGAATAAAATAACGTAAAAATAAAAAAAGTGACCAATTACAGCTTGAAATAACGCTTTACGTAACGCTTTGTATGCTATTATGTAACTATAGTGAAGGAAAATGGCTTCTGGTTACAATTCAAAATACATAAATAATTTATAAAAAACATGAAAATGTAACCAAAGTGTAATCATTTATGATATGATATTGTTAAGATGAATCGTGAAGCAGCTGCACCTGATTGGCAGGGGAGTTTATGAAAAAGGAGAACTATTATGGAAAGACGGAGAAGTTCCGGTACAATAACGAAATCCATGTATTACAGCCAGAAAAGGATTCTGGCATTTTTGCTGACAGCAGCCATGGTTTTCACGAATTTGGGCACCGGTCTGAATGTATCCTATGCTGGTACGGCGGACCAGGTTACGTTCCAGATGAAAGGCGCGGATTTGGTAGCTGCCGTGGAGGAGGCCATTGAAAGCGGCCATGAGATAACGGCAGATGATTTAGGCTTTACCAATGGCAGGACGGCAGAATTTGAAAAGGTATTTTTCGGTACGAAGGGTGCCGTGTATGAGGTATATCCGGAGATGGAAGGAAGCAGCATGGAAGCGGAGCTGCGTGTATTTGTGCGCCTTCCGGAGGATGCCGGCGATATGTATATGGTAACCGGGGACGAGGAAATCATCCTGCTTTATGTGAATAACGGGGAGGAGACCATCAGCTGCACCACGGAAATCACACGGATGGATGACGGTGTAGAAAAGGTCAAAAAGACAAAGCGCGTCACCATCAGGAGTTATGAGGATGCATTTGGCGATGAGGAAGTAGATATCATATCAAAGCCAGCCCAGGAGGAGACAGAAGCCTCCGAATCTGAGACATCGGTTGAAAGCGGCGCCGACGGCACCGGGGAGTCAACTCTGCCGGAGGAAAGCGCAGATGGCAGCGGAAGCGGCGAAAACAGTGGAAACAGCGGCCAAGATGCCAGCGAAAACAGCAGTGAAAGCAGCGGCGAAAACCAGGAGGAAATATCACGGCCTGAGGACGGGTCTCTTGGTTCGGCCGGCAATACAGACCACGGTTCAGACGGCAATGCAGATCACAGTACAGCTGATACAGAAGCCGTGCCGCCGGACGATGCTCAGGGAACAGATACTGAGAAAGACAATGCTGCCGATACAAAGGTACCGGAAAAGAACAGCGGGTCTGGTTCTGATGAGAAGCCGGAAAAGGATATTGCGGACCAGGATAAGGACACCCAGAAGCAGGAGGACAGGGAAGAAAAGTCAAATAAGGATGAGGATAAGAAAGAAGAGGGCGCTGTGCCGGCAGCTGCCATTTCCCGTCATGATGCCCCGGTTGTATCTGAGAAAGAGGAGGGCAGTCCGGCAGATTCCGCCGATGTAAAGGAAAACGTGCCGGAGAAGGAAGAAGCCTCCAATGAGAAGGAGACTGAGCCCAGGGAGAAAGAGGAGCATAAGGAAGTAAAGGAGACAGAAGAAGCAGCTGGGACAGGGAAAGAAAAAGAGACAGAGACGGTAAAAGAAACAGAGAAGCCTTCTGCGGAAGAGACCAGGGAACCGGCTGCCCCAACAACGGAAGTGAATGTGCCGGATACAGACGAAGTGCAGACTACAAAAGCGGATGATGAGGGAAGCGCACCTGAGAGTACGCAGGCAGCGGACAGCACGGCCGGAAGCAGCGAGCCATCTTCCGATTCAGCGGAAACATCAACAGCACCGTCCGCAGATGCCTCACTTCCTTCAGAGTCAGAGCAGGAGACCGCTCCGGAACCTGTGCCGGAGGATGATACTAAGAAGGCCAGCACCTCTGATTTGGCTGGCATGGGGTATTGTTCCACAGCCAAGGTTTACACCACAAGCCTGAACCAGTTAAAGGCATTGGAGGATTTTGACGGTTATAAGGTGACATACACCAGTTTCCCTGAGGCCAGTGCCCGGATTATGGAGGGGACAAGAGGCGTGAAGGAAGGCGAAAGCCTGACCTTTGGCGTCAAGACCCAGTTGGGATATACAATTGACAATGTGACTGCCAATGATGAGGATTTGGAAGCAGACTCGGTTACGGATGAGCTGGACGGATCACAGACAGCATGGTATACCATATCCGAGGTTTATGAGGAGCAGAACATACAGGTATACACCCTGGAGACATTGGAACATCCTGCTTTTGACAAGTCAGTGGAGGTCAATGGGGTTACAATCAGGATAACTGCTCCCGAAGGAGTGCTGCCTGCCGACACGCAGATACAGGCAGAGGAGATAACAGAGCAGGTGGAATCAGCGCTGACGGAAAAAGTGGATGCTGAGTCTGATGACGGAACAGTGGTCAGCACCATCATTGCATATGACATCAACCTTATGTATGACGGCGTGAAATTAGATAACAGCTGGGCCGAGGACGGCAGCAATCTTGTTACGGTATCCTTTAGCGGAGAGCGGATTGAGAAGGCCAGCATGGAGGCGGACCAGATTGAAATTCTCCATCTGGAGACGCCTACCCAGGAGGTCCAGGCCGTATCTGCAAAGGCGGAGCTGGAAGGCAGCGGGGAAACAGAAGCCGTAGCCCAGGTGCCTGTGCTGGATGGCATTTCAGCAGACGATATTGCGGTTGACAGCGAGGGACGCCAGGAACTGGATGTGAGCGGAAGCGCGTCCGTTGGACAGATTCATTTCCAGACTGACCATTTCTCGGCATTTACGGCTATATTTAAGACCTCACCTTATCTGGTGATTGCCAATGAATTGCAGGAAGGCAGTGAAGGTGCTGAAAAAGTCGAATACACCTATAAAGTCAGCATCACAGACAGCAGGAAGAATAAGAATGAGAAGCTCTATCTGCTGACAGGAGATGGTGGGGCTGAGGAATATAATACAACCGCTGTAACAGAAGGCGACACCAATACCTATACCTTCAATCTAAAACCCAACGGAAAGATGAAGATAGGGAATGTAGGGCCGTCAGCTGAATACAGGGTAGTCCAGACGATAGAGGATACTTATAACGAGTTTAGAGGGGTAACGGAAACAGCTAGAACAAAAATTGATTGGATTGAAACAGACATTGACCTCGGCACGGAGGGAGAGGGAGAAAGCTTCCCCTATGGTTATGGTTCTAACAATCAATATGGTTCGCTGATGGAGCGGGCCGCCGTATTAATGAGAGCATATACAAAGTGCAGGGAATACGATGAGACTCCGGGGAGAAAAGACCGGTTTGAGCAACGGCGGGCTTTATTGGGAATTTCGAATAATAACGTAACCAATGATAGCATTATAGCGAAGCTGTTAGAAGACCATTATGGTACTTCTAAGTGGCCTTTGGCATCGGAAGAAGGATTTGGCGATTTGGCCGGCATCGTAAGTGAAAGACTGGAAAAAGACAATGTCCCAAATAACAAGCGGCCAAAGAATTTATACCTGCATATATACTTCAGAACAGTAGACAGCACAGAAAATATGGAAATCATACCATATTTAACGGGAAGTGACGCTTTGAAGGACTGGAATGCGTACGCGGCCTTTGACAGCCAGGAGGGTATGTGGTACCAGTATTTAAAAGCATATCCAGTTAGCACAACCTATATGATTTCCAGTCTGCATGCAGGAGGGAATGTGAATACCCCTAAAACCATGCATATGCTGATGGAAGAAGACAGCGGCAACTGGCATGCAATGTGCCCGGGAGAAGTACCGGATATAGGAGATCCGATTATGCAGCCGGCTGTGGACGGTGTCATTTCCAAATTTGGCACCGCATATCAAATAGAGTATACATTTAAAAATTATTACTATAATAGTACTTCCGCAGGTGACGGCTCCACAGACACTGGTTCCACAGACAATGATTCCTCAGGAAATGATTCCTCAGAAAAACCAGATAACGATTCAAACAACGGTAATGGAAATGAATCGGGCGGAGTGTCCGGGAACGACACAGCGGATACAGATACCCCAGGTTCATCCGCCGGCGGCACAACGAATACGTCCCAAGGCTCTGAGGGTTCCGGCAGTTCAGGCGGAGGAACCACCACAACGTCCGGCGGCACAGGCAGATATCAGGGGACTGATGCCCAGAGCGGTCCAGGCGCGCAGCAGAATGTGATTGAATCCTCACAGGTTCCCCTTGCATCCCTTCCAGCGGATGCATCGGCAGCATTCAGCCAGTCAATGGCCATCATAGACGATGGGGAGATACCGTTAGCTGCCATACCGAAGACAGGTGACAGGGGAAGCAGTGCCCATGAGTTATCGTTCATTCTTTCGGGGATGCTGATGGCCGTATATTTGGTCCTTGGAAAGAAAAAGAAGGAATCCTAAAATTGCAACGGAAAATTGAGAAAATTATATAAGGACGCTGTCTTATGATGGAGTTTCAGGCTCAGATTTCATGCCTGAATCACACATCATAGGACAGCGTCCTTTGCTGTTTATGGATATGAAGTTCCCGTGCAGGTCATATGATGTCATCTATCCATGGTCACAAGGGTCCAGCGGTTATTCTGACGCATGATGAAACATGGTTTTTTTACTCGGTATCTGTAATAGGCTTCCGCCAGTGTCTGGATAATCCTGTATTTCATTATGGTGGTACAGATTGGATAGATCGTCATATTATGTAAGTGCTCCTTTCAAGGGTGATATTATATTTTATTCGGCATGTCCTGAAATATGACTGCTGATTTGGAGGCCTGGTGCGCCTTGGTGTCTTTATGCGGGACGGAACACGCTATTTCTTTTATTGATATACGAAATGAAATACATGTGCCCATTCCCTTTTTGCTGAGTATCTTAAGTCCGGCGCATTCCCCATAGCGCATGATGAGGCGGCTGTTTACGTTGGTAAGGCCGATATTCTCGCTGCCCGGATTGGCTATCTTTTCATACAGTTTTTGGATATCTGCTTTTTCCATGCCCACCCCGGAGTCAATGACAGAAAAAATCAGGTGTCCGCCCCTTCTCACAATGCGCAGCTTGATAAAGCCTGAGCCTTCCAGGGGCTTGATGCCGTGGTACAGGCTGTTTTCAATCAGAGGCTGGAGAATCAGGCGCATGATGGGGATGCTCTCCAGCTCCTTTTCGTATTCATAATAGAGGATGTATTTATCCTCATAGCGGTACCGCTGAATACTGTCGTATTTTTTCAGATAATCAATTTCATCCTTTAGGGTCACCATGGAATGAGGATTCTGGAGGGAATATTTAAGGATATCGGACAGTGCCTCAATCATCTGGTTTACCGCAGTGGGCTTATGTGTATATTCCATTGCCTTGAAATCCAGGGTCTGCAGGGTGTTGAACAAAAAATGGGGATTAATCTGCAGCTGAAGGGCTGTCATCTCAGCCAGCTTCTGTTCCTGCTCCTTCAGAGCCAGCTGGCTGCGAAGGAAGGTCTGGTTCAGAAAGAGCTGAACCAGGTTGTTAAGGATTATATCGTATTCATCTTTGATGAACGCGGGCTTTTTAGGGTTAAATACACCACGCTCCGCATCCGAGAACACTTCAACGAAATAATCAATCTGTTGAAAATTCTTTTTGGTAATGGTATAAGCAATCCACAGGGAGGTGGAAATAACTGCTGCCAGGACCATCAGAAACTGCAGCAGCAGGGTGTAAAGGGCCTGATAGTAGTTGGAGTGGCTGATGCAGGCTGCGATATAAGTTCCGCAGTCAGCCGGAATGATTCTCACATAGTATTTTCCACGGCTTAAGTCTACCCACCCGCGGTAGGCGTCGTCCGGTGACTGTTCCAAGCGGCTGACCAATAAATCCTTATCCTCCGGGGACAGCTGGGCGGTTTGGGCGCCTCCCTGGAGCAGGAAATTCCCGTCCTTATCCAGAATAAAGAAACGGTCCAGCTGGGAACTGGTATTGATAAGCTGTTTTAACTGTTCCTCATATATGTTTACCATAACCACGCCCTTAAACATGCTCAGCTTTTTAAAGTAGGTAAGGACAGGGACTGGCTGCGTGTAGGAGTACTGGTGCATTTCCCTGCGTTTCAGCCATTCGTCCTCATCAGAGTGGTCATAGGAATCCTTCCAGCTCAGGTCTGAAAACTGTGACAGCCGTGTAGTCCCCCCTGTGTCAGAGGTGAGAATGGAATCATACCCATCCAGGTAATAGTACACAGAGGCAATATAGGGTGCGTTGTTGGTCAGTGAATTAAAGTTGGAAAGGATGGTGTTGGTCAGAATCACGTCCAGATAGCCAATCTGCTTATGGGAGATAAATCCCCGCAGGGAGATGGACAGCCTGGGATTCCTGGCCAGGATATCGTACTGGGTGGCGGCGCTGTCCAGGACCAGGGAGTAGTTATCCCTTACGGCCTGGGCTGCTGTCTCGGCGTCCTCACGGATTTCACGCTGTTTACCCTGAAAGACAAAGGCCAGGAATACCAGGAATACGGTGAGGATGGGTATGGCTATGATGGCTGAATAATATAAAAAGCTTTTTATGAAATTTCGTTTTCTCATGGTTTTCAGTTCCTTCTTGGGGTGTTCCGGGTAGGGAAAGCCAGACCACATCATAGCTGCGGTTCAGGACGGCCGCCGCAATTGCGGTACTGGGTGGGCGTCATATTGAAATACTGGTGGAATGCCCGGGAAAAATTTTTGGGATTGTCATAGCCTACCCGGTAGGCAATCTCATATTGCTTGTAACCGATATCCCTCAGCATGCGGGCCGCATTTTCCATCCGGGTCTTTAACAGATAATCGGAGAAGCTGGTATCCGAGTGCTCCTTCATGATTTTGGACAGGTAATTAGGGCTTAAGGACACCAGTCTGGCAGCCTGTTCCAGGGTAGCGTCCTGGTAGCTGGTGTCCAGATAGTTTTTTACCGTACTGATAATTTTTTCATAGTAGCTCAGGCTTTCACAGACCTCCGGCATGTCCTGGCCCTGTTCACTGTCCAGCAGTTCCTTTACCCGGGTCAGGCAGTCTGCCAGGTCCTCATATTTTACTGGTTTTAACAGGTAATCAAAGACGCCGTTGCGCAGGGCTTTCCGCACATAATCAAAATCCTGGTAACCGCTGAAAAATATGATTTTTACTTTTTTACGGGACAGCAGGCGTTCCGACAGCTCCAGTCCGTCCATGAGAGGCATACGGATGTCGGAGAGAATCAGGTCTACCGGGCTTGACAGGGCAAAGTCATAGGCATCCCCGCCGTTGGAAAATGAGCCGGTAATCTCAAAACCCAGCTGGTTCCATGGAAAGAGATTGGCCAGTCCGCTCCGTATCTTGGCTTCGTCGTCTGCAATGATTACTTGGTACATAGGTGGGCCCCTTTCTTGAAAAATACTGCCTTTATTATATATAAAAGAGAGAAAAAAATCATCTGAAAACTGGATCCGGGACAAAGGATTCCCAATAATGAATAAATATTGTAAAAAATGATACTTTCTCCGGTATTTGATTAAGGAAAGATACCATTTTCGTAAGTAAGGTTTCTTAACAAGACGGCAAAAGTACAGTACAATAGGGACAGTTGAAAAATGGGAGGTAATTAGTAATGAGAAAAGCAAGACAAATAACAGGCCTTTTGATGGCTGGTATTATGGCTTCCGCCGTATTGGCCGGATGTACCAATGAACCGGCTCCTTCATCCACATCCCAGGCTGAAGCCGGGAAGGACAGTGCAGCAGGCAGCGGCGCACCGGCCGCCTCAGGCGACCAGATTACGCTCCGCTTTATGTGGTGGGGCGGAGATGAGAGAAATGAGGCAACTCTGGCTGTCATCGACCAGTATCAGAAGCTGCATCCTGAGGTACGGATTGAGGCGGAAATGAATTCTGACCAGGGATATATTGACAAGGTATCCACCATGCTGGCCAACGGCACGGCTCCGGACATCCTTCAGCAGAACGTGGACTCTCTGCCTGACTTTGTGTCCAGAGGAGACTTTTTTGTAGATTTCTACGAGTACAAGGATACGTTTGACACCTCCGGCTTTGACGAGACATTCATCAGCCAGTTCGGCACCTTTGACGGAAAGCTTCTGGCCCTGCCTACCGGTATGTCATGTCTGGCAACCGTGGCCAATAAAAATGCGGCTGAAACCTGCGGCGTGGACCTGACAAAGCAGATCACATGGGATTCCATGCTGGAGGACGGAAAGAAGCTTCACGCGGAGAATCCGGATTATTATTACCTGAATACTGACACCAAGATACTCTGCGAGTACGTGCTCAGGCCGTATCTGCGTCAGATGACAGGAGAATCCTTTATTATTGACAGTGAAAAGAAGATGAGCTTTACCAGGGAACAGCTGGTAGAAGTGCTTACATACATCAAGGACTGCTATGACGGAGGCGTCTTTGAACCGGCGGAGGACAGCGCCACCTTTAAGGGACAGATTCACACCAATCCAAAGTGGATGGATGGAAAATTTGTATTTGCCTACGGCCCTTCCTCCAGCATCAACCTGCTGATGGACGCTGTTCCGGAAGCAGAGTGTACCGTTGTACAGATGCCGATGGCAGAAGACAGGGTCAATGACGGCTTTTTTGCGGATACCCCACAGTATATGACAGTAAATAAGAACTCTGAACATGTGGAGGAAGCAGTGGATTTCCTGAACTATTTCTACAACAATGCAGAGGCTCAGGAGACGCTTAAGGACGTACGATCCATTCCTCCCACATCCACGGCAAGACAGCTGTGTGCGGATAAGGGACTCTTAAACCAGACCGTGGTGGATGCAGTGGATTTGGCAGCAGGGCTTAACGGCAAGAGTGATAAGGGATATACCACCAGCGCAGAGGTTTATGCAATTCAGGAAGACATGATAGAGAGTATTGCCTATGGACAGAGCACTCCTGAAGAGGCGGCCGACAATGCCATTGAACTGATTAATGACTATCTGAGCGGCCTGAACTAAAAGGCTTCTCAGCAAACAGGCTCCAAAACAAACATAAAAGAGATTAGCAGGCGGCCCGGACATCCTTTCCCGGGCCGCTTGGAGGATAGGAGGAAATAGGATGGAAAAGGCAAAGCCAAGGCACGGCGGCTGGACCAAACGCAACAGGATTGGATTCATGTATGTGTGTATCTGGATATTCGGTTTTCTGGTGTTCCAGCTGTACCCCTTTATCAGTTCGCTGCTGTATTCATTTACAAACTATGATATATTCCATGCGCCGGAATTTGTGGGCCTTGATAATTATGTGAAGCTGTTTACAAAGGACAGGGAATTTTGGAATTCAATGGCAGTTACACTGAAGTATACCTTCATCACAGTGCCGGGCAAGGTGGTGCTGGCCCTTATTATTGCTGTGATTCTGAACCGGAACCTGAAAGGAATCAACTTTATACGAACCGTATACTACATACCGTCCCTGCTCAGCGGCTCTGTTGCAGTGGCAATCCTGTGGAAGGTACTGTTTATGAATGATGGTTTCATCAACAGTCTTCTGGGTCTGGTCCACATCGGCCCGGTCAAATGGCTGGGAACCCCGGATATGGCAGTAATCACCATCTGTATGTTGGAAATATGGCAGTTCGGTTCCTCCATGGTGCTGTTTTTATCCGCCCTAAAGCAGGTGCCCCAGTCCCTGTATGAAGCGGCCAGGATTGACGGGGCATCAAAACCCAGGATGTTTTTCAAGATAACACTGCCCATGATTACATCCATTGCGTTTTTCAACATCATTATGCAGCTTATCACAGCCCTTCAAAACTTTACATCCGCATTTGTGGTAACGAACGGCGGTCCCAATAAGGCTACCTATGTGCTGGGTATGAAGCTGTATACGGATGCATTTAAATACTTTAAGATGGGATATGCCTGCGCTACCTCATGGATTCTGTTCATGGTTATCCTGGTCATGACCATTATCCTGTTTGTGACCTCGAAGAAATGGGTTTATTACGATAATTAGGAGGACGGCATGAAAGAGAAAAAGATTAAAAACGGTATTACCTATGTTATTCTCGGAATCGTGGGTGTGGTGATGCTGTTTCCTGTCATATGGATGTTCTTTGCCTGCTTTAAAACCAATAACGAGATATTCGGCAGCCTGAGCCTTCTTCCCCAGGGATGGAGCCCTGAGGCATTCATCAAGGGATGGAAGACCACGGGAACCTACACATATGCCCAGTATTTCATAAACACCTTTGCGCTGGTGGTTCCCACCACGCTGCTTACCCTGGTGTCCTGCTCCATCGTGGCTTACGGTTTTGCCAGGTTTGATTTCCCCGGCAACCAGTTTCTTTTTATGGTGCTAATAGCCACGCTGATGCTTCCCAATGCCATCATCATCATTCCCAGATACGCGCTGTTCAACAAGCTGGGCTGGCTGGACTCCTATATGACCTTTTACGCGCCGGCTGCCGTGGGATGCTACCCCTTCTTTGTGTTCATGATGGTGCAGTTCTTAAGGGGACTTCCAAGGGATCTGGATGAATCTGCCTGCATTGACGGCTGCGGCCCGTTCCAGTGTTTTATACAGATTCTGCTGCCCTTACTTAAGCCGGCTCTGTTTTCCGCGGGCCTGTTCCAGTTTTTATGGACCTGGAATGACTTTTTCAACACCAACATTTACATTAACACGGTTTCAAAATTCCCGCTGTCGCTGGCCCTCAGGGTGAGTATTGACGTGACATCCAATATACAGTGGAACCAGGTTATGTCCATGGCGCTGGTGTCCGTGATTCCGCTGATTCTGCTGTTCTTTGCAGCCCAGAAATATTTTGTGGAGGGCATTGCAACTTCCGGCCTGAAGGGATGATTGGGTGAAGGTGTAATAACATGTATTGAGGGGAGACGAGGGGAACATGGAATTTGGCAGCACCATACTCCACAATGTGGAAAGCCTGATTCGGGATGAAGAGGCAGGAGATTACCTGCTCTGCCGGGTGCCGGAACCCACCAGGCTGGGGCTTAATATGAAAGCGCAGAAAAATATACTTTTTGCCAGCAACAGTGAGATCCGGTTCGTGATGAAGGGAGACAGTGCCGTCTTGGGACTCAGGCGTATGCCGGCTAAAGGCGACATACGTTCCCAGGGGGTTCTGGAGGTGTTTCAGGGGGATTACCAGGGAAGCTACGAAATAAGCCCCTGGTCCGTAACGGCAGACAGAACTGAAATTACAATCCGCAGGCAGGACTGGTCTGCCATCCAAAGGTTTGCCGGTAACGGTTATTCCTTTCATCCTTCAGTGACCAGAATTCTGCTTCCTTATGACTGGGGATGTTGTCTCGGGAACATAAAGGGGGATATCCGTCCTCCAAAGAAACAGGAGATGCCCGGAAAGCGCCTGCTGGTTTACGGTTCTTCTATTACCCACGGTGGGAACGCGTCAGTGCCCTCCGGTACATACGCGTTCAGACTGGCCCGGAAATTGGGATATGATTTGATTAATCTGGGGTGCGCGGGAAGCTGCCAAATGGATGAGGCCATGGCCTCATATATAGGGTCCAGGGACGACTGGGACATGGCGCTTTTTGAGCTGGGAGTCAATGTGATCGAAACATGGGATGGGGACCGGCTCTATGGCAGAGCCCTTGCATTCCTGGCCGCTGTGCTGGAAGCCAGGCCGGATAAACAGGTATTTGTGACAGACATGTATTATAACCGCTATGATTTTGAAGGGGACAAAAGGGCGGCACGGTTTCGCGGCGCCATACAGCGCTGCGCGGCAGTTCTTTCCGGGCAGTATGGGGGCAGGCTTCATTATATAAACGGGCTTGAGGCCATGGATACTCCCCAGGGGCTGTCGTCGGACGGCCTACATCCATCGGACCTGGGGCATGGGATGATAGCAGAAAGGCTGGCCGGATATATGGCAGAAAAAAAGGAGGTTAATTGAAAATATGAGAACGTACAAAAACCCGATTCTGTATGCGGATTATTCCGACCCGGATGTGGTGCGGGTGGGGGAGGATTATTATATGGTATCCTCCTCTTTTACCTATATTCCGGGGGTTCCGCTTTTACATTCCAGAGATCTGGTTCACTGGGAGCTGATTAACCACTGCGTGAAGAAGCTCCCCTTTGAGAAATACGCCCTTCCATGCCACGGTTCCGGCACATGGGCCCCATCCATCCGCTATCATGAGGGAACGTTCTTTGTGTTTATCCCTCTGGTGGACGAGGGAATCCTGGTGGCCAGATCCAAGGATCCCTACAGGGAATTTGAATGGAATATGCTGTGTGAATCAAAGGGATGGATTGACCCCTGCCCTTTCTGGGATGATGACGGCAGGGCTTACATGGTTTTTGCCTATGCAAAGAGCCGCTCCGGTATAAAACACCGGCTGTCGCTGGTGGAAATAGATCCCCAGTGCCGCTCCCTTCTGACAGAGCCCAGGCTTATATTTGACGGTGAACAGATTGCGCCCACATCAGAAGGCCCCAAGATGTACAAAAGGAATGGGTATTACTACATTCTGATGCCCTCAGGAGGCGTGGAGACCGGATGGCAGTCCTGCCTCAGATCCAGGTCTGTCTATGGGCCCTACGACTATAGGGTGGTGATGCACCAGGGGAATTCCCGGGTAAACGGCCCCCACCAGGGAGGATGGGTAACTTCGCCCGATGGAAGGGACTGGTTCGTCCATTTCCAGGATGTGGTGGAGCTGGGGAGAATCATCCACCTGCAGCCCATGTGTTTTCTGGATGACTGGCCGTTCATTGGCCAGGACCAGAATGGGGACGGTATTGGAGAGCCGGTTAGGGAGTGGTCCGTTCCGGCAGGAGAACGTACTACGGGAGAACGTGCTACGGGAGAACGTGCTACGGGAGAACATACTACAGGAGAACGTACTACGAGAAAACATACTGCGGGAGATCATACAGAGGGAGAACGTGCGGCGCGAGAAGACCCCGCAGGAGATGTGCCGGAATATGCCATCCGCCAGTCTGATGATTTTGAGGAAAAGACACTGGGACTACAGTGGCAGTGGCAGGCCAATCCCGATGCGGGATTTTATTCCCTGAGGGAAAATCCGGGACACCTGCGGCTGTATTGCTACCGGAATCCGGGCAGGGAAAACCTGCTCTGGTATGCGCCCAATGTGCTGACCCAGATTCCGCAGAAACAGAAGCTGTCCATGACCGTGAAGCTGTCTCTTTCCGGAAGGGAGGACGGTGATTTTGGAGGAATCGGCATGGTGGGCCATGATTACGGATATGCAGGCCTGTACCGCATGGGAAAGGGAATCCAGATAAGATGTTACCGGGGAACGGTCACACAACCCATGTTTGAGGGGGAAGCCGGTGAGAAGCTGGTCTTTTCACAGGAAGCAGATAGAGAACAGGCCTGGTTCAGACTGGTGCTGGAGGAAGATAAGACATATGGTTTTTCCTATTCGTTTGACGGCAGGAACTTTACCCGGATAGAATATTCATTTCCCCTGAAACGTGCCACATGGACCGGTGCAAAACTCTGCCTGTGGTCCTGCTCACGGGAAAACCGGGAGTCTGATGGGTATTGCGATTATGAGTATGTGGAAATAAAATAAAAACCAGGGCTGTCCGCGTTAGACAGCCCTGGTTCAGTTCGCCCGCCAAGGGAGGGCGCTGACGGGTGCCGGAATCTGTTCTAATGAACTTCCGTATTTTTCCGATATAAAATCAGCAGTCCTTTCAGGAGCAGCGCATCGTCCACCACTATCTTATGGCGGCACAGGGGAGTGATGAACTTGGCCAGCCCGCCCGTGGCGATGATGGTGGGAGGCTCTCCCAGCTCCTTTTCCATGCGGTCCAGAATCCCGTCGATCATGTCCACGTTGCCGTAAATGATGCCGGAGCGCATACAGTCAATGGTATTTTTTCCAATGACATGGCTGGGAACCTCCAGGCTGATGTAGGGCAGCTGGGCCGTCTTGCTGCTGAGTGAGTTAAGGGAGACCTTGAGGCCGGGAAGGATGACGCCGCCGATATAATTTCCTTTTTTGTCCACGGTACACAGAGTAGTGGCCGTGCCCATATCTATGACCACCAGGGGAAGGGGATGTTCATGGCTGGCTGCCACCGCGTCCACAATCTGGTCGCTTCCGACCGTCTTGGGGTTGTCCATAATGATATTCATGCCGGTTTTCATGCCGGACCCCACCAGCAGGGGACGGATACCGGTCACCTTTTCCACTGCGTTCAGGATGGTGGAATTAACAGGGGGAACCACGGAAGAGAGAATGGCTCCTTCTATGCTTGCTATATCAATCTGATGCATCTCCAGGATGTTCTTAAAGCTCACCGCGTACTCTGTATCCGTGCGTCCCTGGTCCGTTGTGACCCGCTCTATGAAATATGTTTTTGTCTCGTCTATGCCGCCGATGACGGTGTTGGTATTGCCCATGTCGATTGCTAAAATCATTGGGGGAACTCCTTTCAATCATATAGGATGTATGTTATACTTTAACATGGATTGTAACATAGAAAAAGAGGAAAGACAACCGGAGGAATCATATGTTAAAAGGAAAGACAGTCCTTCTTGGAGTGACAGGAAGCATTGCAGCTTATAAGACAGCCAGCCTGGCCAGCATGCTGGTTAAAAAGGGCGTGAAGGTCCATGTACTGATGACAAAGAACGCCGCTCACTTCATTAATCCCATAACCTTTGAGAGCCTGACAGGCAACAAATGCCTGGTGGATACATTTGACAGGAATTTTGAATTCAGCGTGGAGCATGTGGCCCTGGCAAAGCAGGCGGACGTGGTGATGATTGCTCCCGCGTCGGCAAATGTCATCGGAAAGATTGCCCACGGCATTGCAGATGACATGCTGACCACCACGGTCATGGCGTGCAGGTGTAAAAAAATACTGGCCCCGGCTATGAACACCAATATGTACGAGAATCCGATTTTACAGGACAATCTTGATATCTGCAGGCGTTATGGCATGGAAGTTATTACACCGGCCTGGGGATATCTGGCCTGCGGTGACACCGGAGCCGGAAAGATGCCGGAGCCGGAGGTACTCTACGAATATATATTGCGGGAGGCTGGTTATCCAGGAGACCTGGCAGGCAGGCGGATTCTTGTGACAGCCGGCCCCACCAGGGAGTCCATTGACCCGGTGCGCTACATCACAAACCATTCCACCGGCAAGATGGGGTATGCCATTGCCAGGGTGGCAGCCTACAGGGGAGCTGATGTTACCCTGGTAAGCGGCCCTGTGGACCTGCCACGTCCCCTGTTCGTGGAGACTGTTTTGGTGGAGAGCGCCAGGGAGATGTTCGAGGCGGTTACCGCAAGGAGCGGGGAGCAGGACATCATTGTCAAGGCAGCGGCGGTGGCGGATTACCGGCCTGCCACGGTGGGAACAGAAAAAATCAAGAAATCCGACGGTGATTTATCCATTGCCCTGGAGCGGACCAACGACATCCTGGCATGGCTGGGGCAGAACCGGAGGGACGGACAGTTCCTCTGCGGATTTTCCATGGAGACCCAGAATATGCTGGAGAATTCCAGGGCCAAGCTGGCAAAAAAGCATATTGACATGATTGTAGCCAACAACCTGAAGGTGGAAGGCGCTGGATTCGGTACGGATACCAATGTGGTGACGCTTATCACAAGGGACAGCGAGACAGAACTTCCCATCATGACCAAGGAAGAGGTAGCTGACTGCCTGCTGACTGAGATTTTAAAAAGGACAAAAGAACAGGACGGAATTCAGGGATAAAGCCGCGGACGGGCCGGCAGATACCTATAAAAACCATAGTATTCAAATAGCAGAATAGGCGGTACAGACAGATAATGAGGATTGAATCCCGTATGACACGGGGGTCAGTCCTTTTTCTGTTTCCAGTTTGTCCCCATACGATGCCGGAAAACATACTGATAATGTCTTAACAAAGTTGTTGTGAAATGTATCTAAAAAAAACGCGGAATTCACGGCGTATGACCTGCTCATATTGTGAGTTTAGACTAAAATGGCGAAACAAAAATTTGAATATTGACTTTGGAACCAGCAGAATATATAATTAAATTATATTTGAAACGGGTTTCAAGTATAAAACATACAAAGAGCGGAAGAGCCGGAAGGCATATAATCCGCAGACAGGCAGGATGATGGGCTTATGACGGGCATACGCGATGTGGCAAAACTGGCGGGAGTATCCCCCTCAACCGTATCCAGGGTAATGAACGGTACGGCCAGGGTGGATGATGAGAAGAGACAGAAGGTGGAACGGGCCATATTAGAAACCGGTTTCAAACCAAATGAGGTGGCCAGGTCCCTTTACAAGCGTTCGTCCAAAATCATCGGCATACTGGTGCCGAACATCATCAATCCGTTTTTTAATGAGCTGGCAGGAGCTGTGGAGGAGGAATGTGACCGCAGGGGATACCGCCTGACGCTCTGCAACTCCAATGATGATTTGGAAAAGGAGAAGCGGAACCTGAGTCTGTTGGAACGGATGAATGCAGACGGAGTTATCCTGATGACCAACATGGATGAGATACATAAGGAAGTGGGAAACTGCCGGATTCCGGTAGTGATGATTGACCGGCAGATTGAGGGGGGCAAGGAAATTGCCTGTATCCAGTCCAACCATTACCAGGGCGGGCGGATGTCCGTGGAGCATCTGCTGGAATGCGGGTGCAGGCACATCGTACAGATGAGCGGTCCCCTTCATCTTTCCAGCGCCAGAAAGCGCCACCAGGGGTACCTGGATGTGTGCAGGGAACGTGGAATCGAGCCTGCCTGGATAGAGGGAGATTACAGCTTTGAGTCGGGAACCGAGATGGCGGCGCGGCTGCTGGAGCAGTACCCGGATACGGACGGAATCATTGCGGCCAACGATATGGTGGCCATATCGGTTTACAAGGAGCTTCACAGGAAAGGTATAAAGGTGCCGGAGGATATGCAGTTAATCGGGTTTGACAACATTTCCCTCAGCAGCCTGTTTACGCCGGAGATTACCACCATTGCCCAGCCCATCAAAAGGATGGGGCAGGAGGCAGTTCGAATGCTGACCGAATATGTTGCCGGAGCGCAGATTAGCCGGAATAAGGTATTCGATGTCAAGCTGATAAAAAGGGACACAACTCTTTAGGGAATGGCCGCAGCGCAGTACCAGGCCATTTCCGGGCATCAAAGGGATAAACTGTAACCATAAAATAAAATGTAAAGCAGAAAAGGAGGAATTATGAAGACAGCAGTGGTAGGCAGCATCAACATGGACATGACAGTGACAGCAGAGAGGATTCCCTTAAAGGGGGAAACACTGAAGGGAGAGGACATCCGCTACATACCCGGAGGAAAGGGCGCCAACCAGGCCGTTGCCATGGCAAAGCTGGGAGCAGATGTGGAGATGTTCGGCTGTGTGGGCGGTGATGAGGCGGGAAGAAGCCTCATAAAGAACATGGAAGACATGGGAGTGGGAACCACCCACATCAAAGTGGCTCCCGGAGTGAACACAGGATTGGCGGTCATCACTGTGGGGGATCATGACAACACTATCGTGGTGGTGGCAGGAGCCAATGACAAGGTGGACCGGGAATATGTGGACAGCATAAGGGATGCTCTGCTGGCATGTGATATCGTATTGCTGCAGCATGAGATACCCCAGGATACCATCGAGTATGTAATTGATATCTGCCATGAAAATGGGGTCAAGGTAGTGCTGAATCCAGGACCGGCCAGACCGGTGAAGCCGGAAGTCCTGGCAAAGGTGGATTACCTTACGCCAAATGAACATGAGGCAGCCATCCTGTTCGGGGATATGCCCGTGGAGGAGATGCTGAGGGCACATCCCGGCAAGCTAGTGATTACCCAGGGTTCCAGAGGCGTATCCACATGCCTTCCAACGGGAGAAATACTTACCGTACCAGCCAGGAAAGCCAATGTGGTGGATACCACAGGAGCAGGGGATACACTAAACGGTGCATTTACCGTAGAGATTGCGGGGGGCAGCACCATGGAGGAAGCGCTCCGGTTTGCCAACACGGCAGCCAGCCTGTCCACTGAGCGGTTCGGAGCCCAGGGCGGAATGCCTGTGCGCAGCCAGGTACTGGAAGCCATGAATCAGGAGAACATGTAAAGCATTGACAAATACGCTTTCGGCGTAAAGAAGACGGAGGAACAAAAACATGAAGAGACACGGCATACTCAACAGCAATATTTCCAGGGTACTGTCATCCATGGGGCATACGGACAGAATTGCAATCGCTGACTGCGGACTGCCTGTACCGGAGGGGACAGAGCGCATTGATTTGGCTGTGACATTTGGAAATCCCCGGTTTATGGACGTCTTGAAAGCGGTTTCAAGTGATATGAAAATAGAAGCAGTGGTTCTGGCAGAGGAAATCAAAGAACAGAATCCACAAATCCTGGAAGAAATCCAGGAGCTTTTTGCCAGCTTTGAAACCGGTTTCAAACCGGAAAAGGTGGAATTTGTCCCGCATACACGCTTTAAGGAGATGACAAAGGAATGCAGGGCCGTTATCAGGACAGGAGAGACAACGCCCTATGCCAACATCATCCTGCAGTCCGGCTGTATCTTTTAAAGCAGAATTTATCTGGAGGGAAACAACATGAAAATTGAAATGAAAGGAATCAACAAATCCTTTGGGCAGAACCAGGTCCTAAAGGACGCCGGCTTTGTGCTGGACGACGGGGAAGTACACGCCCTGATGGGAGAAAACGGCGCAGGCAAGTCCACGCTGATGAAAATTCTGACCGGCGTCTACACCCGCGACAGGGGCACCGTCATAGTGGACGGAAAAGAAGTGACCTACAAAAGTCCCCAGGAAGCGGAACGGGCAGGCATTGTCTTTATCCAGCAGGAACTGAACGTATTGTTCGATCTGACGGTGGAAGAAAACCTTTTCCTGGGAAAGGAAATCAAAAAGGGATTTGGAATATGCGACCGGAAGGCCATGAGGGAAAAGGCCGAGGAAACCTTAAAACGTCTGGGGGTCAGCATTCCCACGGACAAGGTGATGTCTGAGCTCTCCGTGGGACAGCAGCAGATGATAGAAATTTGTAAGGCCCTGATGGTGGACGCAAAAGTCATCATCATGGATGAGCCCACGGCAGCCCTTACCCAGAGCGAGACAGAGGTGCTGTTTGAGGTCATGCAGTCCCTGAGGAAAAAGGGAGTGTCCATCGTCTATATATCCCACCGCATGGAGGAAATCTTTGAGCTTTGCGACCGCATTTCCGTTCTCAGGGACGGCACATACATAGGCACAAAGAAGATTCCGGAAACCAATATGAATGAAATCGTCAAAATGATGATTGGCCGTGAAATCGGCGAGCGGTATCCCAAACGTGACTGCGCCATTGGAGACGAGGTATTCCGGGTGGAGGGCCTCACAAAGGAGGGGGTGTTCCGCGATGTGGATTTCTCGGTAAAGGCTGGCGAGGTGCTGGGGGTATCCGGGCTGATGGGAGCGGGGCGCACGGAAATCATGCAGGCTATTTTCGGAAACCTGCCCTATGACAGAGGCAGCATTTTTATCAACGGAAAGCAGGCGGTGATTAAGAATCCCCTGCAGGCCATTGAACATGGAATCGGCTTCATAACAGAGGACCGCAAGACAGAGGGACTTCTGCTGGAGGAGAGCATTGAGAAAAATGTATCCCTGACCAATCTGGGGCGTATCTCTGGCAAGAGCAAGGTGGTAATCAGCAGGGAGAAGGAAAAAGGGCTGGTCACAAAGGCCATAGAGGAGCTTCATATCAGGTGCTTCGGGCCAGGACATGAGTGTGTGAACTTAAGCGGCGGCAACCAGCAGAAGGTGGTATTCGCAAAATGGATTTACACAGAACCCAGAATACTGATTCTGGATGAGCCCACAAGAGGCGTGGACATAGGCGCCAAGAAGGAAATATACAGCATTATAAACCAGCTGGCAAAAAAGGGGGTTGCCATCATCATGGTGTCCTCTGAGCTGCCGGAGGTATTGGGAATGAGCGACCGGATTATGGTGGTGCGGGAAGGTTTGGTCAGGGGAATCATCGGCCAGGATGAGGCTGACCAGGAGAAGATAATGACATTGGCTACGGGAGGTACCTTATCATGAATGAAAATAAGAATAAAGTCATCAATTACGCCCAGGATTTTGGAGCGCTCATCGCCCTCATCCTGCTGGTGGCAGGCATCAGCATTGCCAGCCCAAGTTTCCGCACCGGGGCCAATTTCCTGTCCCTGCTGCGCCAGTCTTCCATTAACGGACTCATTGCCTTCGGCATGACCTTTGTCATACTGACGGACGCCATTGACTTGTCCGTGGGCTCGGTGCTGGCCCTCAGCACGGCTCTGTGCGCCGGAATGATTTCGGCAGGGGTTCCGGCTGGGCTGGCCATGATTCTGGCACTGGTCCTGGGCTGCGCCATGGGCGTTATCAGCGGGGTTATGGTCACCAAGGGACGTCTGCAGCCATTTATCGCAACCCTCATTACCATGACGGTATACCGCGGCCTGACCATGATATACACCAACGGAAAGCCAATCTCCAACCTGGGAGACAGCTTCATCCTGAAGGTGGTTGGAAAGGGGAAGTTCTACGGCGTTCCGATTCCGGTCATCCTTTTGATACTCCTGTTTCTGCTCTTTTATTTCCTGTTAAATAAGACCACCTTCGGACGCAGGATTTACGCCACCGGAAGCAACTGGAAATCCGCCAAGCTGGCTGGCGTAAACATACACAGGACAAAGATCATCGCCTATGCCATATCCGGCACCATGGCGGCATTATCCGGACTGATTCTGCTCTCCAGACTGGGCTCCGCGCAGCCTACCCTTGGAAACGGCTATGAGCTGGACGCCATCGCCGCAGTGGCCCTGGGAGGCACCAGCATGAGCGGCGGCAGGGGAAAAATCTACGGAACCCTGATTGGCGTACTGATTATCGCGGTGCTGAACAACGGCCTTAACATCCTTGGCGTATCATCCTACTATCAGGACGTAATCAAGGGTCTGGTCATCCTGATTGCCGTACTCTCAGACCGCAAGAGATAGGAAAACAGTACACAGCACACAGAAATCTGATATGAAATTAAGAATATGAATTTTGGGAGGGAAAGACCGTGAAGATTAAGAAAATACTGGCACTTATGGCAGCAGGCACAATGCTTATGACAATGGGAGGCTGCAACGCCATCACCATTGACGGGGAAGAAAATGATCTCTCGGAATCTTGAGTGATCATGCCAGCAAAACTCTGGCATTGAACT
>NZ_JAJCHK010000032.1:0-68105 GCF_020554465.1 Enterocloster sp. 210928-DFI.2.20 | reverse complement strand
AAAAAGGAATCTGAAAGCCTTATATTTACTGGCTTAGAGATTCCGAGAGATTATTCAGAAGCATAGGAGGACATCATGATTACATCCGGATTGGCTGCCTTTATTTTCATTACCTCGGATGAAACGTTGGTTGCTGAGGAGGAATAGGTAATATTCTCAACCACCTCAATACCGTACTCCTCAGCCATCCTCTCTTCCTCAATCCTTATATTAGCTCCGAACTCTGTATCTTCAGAAACAAGAGCCACTGTCATAAGGCCTGCATCCTGCTCTTCATTCAGCTGTTTGATAAATTCAAAGGAATCGCGGATATAATATGTATCATTGGGGCCAAACCTGAAATACCATTCAAGCCCTGTCTCCGGGGTTGTCAGGGAAGGCGATGAACCTGCTGTCAGAAGCGGGATACCATAGGTTTCAGTTACAACAGCCACTGCCTTGGTGATAGCGCTGGTATACTGTCCTGTCAGTGCCACAATCCCCTCTTCTGTAATCAAACGCTTTGCCTCTGAGGTGGCTGTGGTAGGATCTCCCTTGGAATCGGCAAACACAAGCTCAATCTTAGCACCGTTAAGGGCGGGAATTCCGGCTGTCTTTGCCAGGGCCATTGCCATTTCAGGATGCTCCTCGTTGATTACATCTGCAATCATCTGCCCGGCCGCCTTGCACTGGGCACCGTAGGTTGCATTGTTGCCGGAAAGAGGTGTAAGGAATCCGACTTTAATCACAGCCGGTGCGTCGGCACCCTCTGCCTGTGCCGTGGTGCTTTCCCCGGTGGAACCCGCCGGTGCCGCAGACGATTCCTTCTCCTGAGAGGATGCTGCCTGGGTACTGCCCCCGGAACCTCCGCAACCTGCTAATCCCAATACCATGGTGACTGCTAATGCTGCTGCTAAAAACTTCTTGTACATTCGTATAACCTCCCGTTTTTTATAATTTTCTTATATGAAGACGCCGGCTTCCTGTAATACCCCATTCAGGCACAGCGCTGCTTCCCGTACTGCTTCCTCCAATTTCATGGTTTCATAACGTTCTGTGGTGGGAGCCATGGGTTCCACGATGACAGGTCCTTCATAACCCTTCTCATGAAACGCCCTTACAATGGCTGTGGAATCAATGATTCCCCACTGGTTTGGCATGGCCCTCTCCCGGTCCTCCTGCTGGTCCGGTCCCCTTCCCGGGTACGCATCATCCAGGTGCAGGTTTACCACCCGCTCCATATTGTTCAGATATAGATACAGGTCATCCTTCCTGGCACCTGATGTATACCAGTGAATACAGTCAAATACAAAACCGATTTCGCGGCTCACACTGTCCGCCAGGGCCATGGTGCCGCTGATAGTCCGTATGAATGGGTACCTGAACTTACTGCACACGGTCCTTGCTCCCATAAATTCCAGGCCATACTGGAATCCGTTTTCCTTCATAATGTGATAAATCCTCTGAAGGCGGTTGCGATGCCACTCAAAGTTTTCCTCGAAGTCACGTTCATCTGCTCCGGGCCAGAAATGATTATATGCCCTGCTGCACCCAGCGGCTCTGGCCCGTTCAAGCCACCTGGCCCACTGTTCCAGCGCCTTGTCAAATTCTTCATCCCCCGCCCGGAACATGTCGCAGGGTCCCATCATCAGTCCCCACTTCATTCCCCGGCTCTCCAGCACCTTTCCTGCCTCTCTCGCCTTTTCCACACTTCCAAATGCATGGGCCGGGACTTCGATGCCTCCAAATCCGCACTTGCCGGCTGCCGCAAGCAAATTTTCATAGGGATGATGGTTCAGTCCCATAGTCCTGGGGTTTAAATTTGTATACATCATATTCCCACCTGCTTATAACTCTAATTCTCTTCCCAACAGACGGTATATTTCTGTCTCAGGGATATCCACCGGTTCCCCAATCTGCCTTGCAATGCACATGACCCTTGCAAATTTCTCGGCTGCCACCACCCGCTGGCATGCCAGGGCCAGATTGGAGGCAATGCTCAAAACACCGTGGTTGGCCATCAGCACCAGGTTTCTGTGAAGCAGATAGGGCCTTGCATTCTCAATAATTTCATCTGATCCAGGCATTCCGTAAGGAGCCACCGGAATATCCTTAAAATGAAACAGAAGCTCCGGATGGCACTTGAAGTCCAGCGGCACATGGGTTACTGCATGGGCGGTCAGATAGGGAGCGTGACAGTGTATGACACCGTGAAGCCCTTCCTTCACCGTATAAGCGCCCCGGTGCATCTTTGTCTCAGAAGACGGTCTTCCGCCCCATAACTTCTCCCCGGTGCTCTCGTCAAACACGCAGATATTGTCATGGGTAAGCTTTTTCTTACTGGTCCTTCCTGGCGTTATGTAAAGCAGATCCCCGTCCTTAATGGAAAGGTTTCCCTCAAATGTATTAACCAGCCCCATATCTTCCATGGAAGCTCCTATCTCCATGATTTCATCCATTATTTCTGTCTTAATTCTACTGTCCATCATTCTTTCCTCCTCGTTATGAGCACTTGGCGTCTGTCCTTTAGACGCTTAGTGCGATACATGCCACTGGCGCTTAGCGGGTGTCCTCCGGCCGCTTAGCGCAGCGGCCGTTATGAGCACTTGGCGTCTGTCCTTCAGACACTTACGTGCGATACATGCCCAAACCTCTGTGTTCCAAATACTCCAGCCATTCATCCCAACGGCTCAAATGGCTGCTTTCATAAACAACAGGTTCCCAGGTGGCGGACGCAATCTGTTCCAGCTCCCATAAGGTTTTTGCCTCGCCTGCCGCATAAAGCTGCATCAGAAGATTCCCTCCGACAGAAGCTAACGGGCTTCCTGCCACCACCGGAATACCGGCTGCGTCCGCAAACATCTGCATCAGCAGCCTGTTTCTCACTCCCCCATTAACCGCCACCAGCTCCCGGTAGGTTTCCCCTGTGATACGTGATAATCTCCTGATATTCCACTTCAGATACAGGGCATAGCTCTCAAACAGACATCTGCTGGTATCCCCAATGCCCTCCACGCACCTCTGTCCTGTCTCCAGGCAGTACTCCCTGATGGTTTCCGGAAGATTATCCCCCGACACCCGGAACCTGTCGTCGCTTATATCAATAAAAGTCCGGTTGTCTCTTACCTTTTCTGCTGCCGCGCAAACTGCCTCATAATCCAGCCGAGGCACCTGTTTCCTCCACTGCTCCATGCAGCGCTCCAATATCCAGAATCCCGGAAAATCCTTGCACAGGGAATAGGTTCCTCCAACTCCCCGCATATTTTTAAACCGGTCATAAAAGCTTTCCCGGTTTACCACAGGCGCTTTCACTCTGGCTCCAAAGATAAAGGATGTACCCAGGCTGACAAATACCTTTGTCTTATCAAGTCCGGGAGCAGCCATGAGTGCCGACTCTGTGTCATGTCCCGCAACGCTGATCACGGGAACGCCTTCTATGCCGGCCCCCGCCGCAAAGGACCGCGTTATGCTACCATTGGGCCTTCCCGGTTCCGACAGGGGGCCAAACAGCTTCTCTGGTATGCCAAGCTTTCTGAACACCTCATAATTCCACTGTCTCCCATCCTGTTCCAGCAGATACAGAACAGAAGCTATGGTTCTCTCTACGGAAGCCTGGCCTGTAATCAGATATTCCAGCAGGCTGGACAAAGGAAGAAAACGCTCTCCTCTCATGATGTTCGGCGAACAGTCCAGTACGTCCCGGTAGAGATGAAACAAGGCCCTGGTCTTTACCGGGTAATTCCCCATCTGCTCATACAACTGCCAATCCGTAAAGCAACGGTGAACCTGGTCCATGATTCCGTCAATTCTCCGGTCCCGGTAGTGATACGGCTCCTGAATCAGTTTTCCCTCAGCATCCAGTATGCCGTATCCGTTTCCATAGGTATCAATTCCCAGGGAGACAAAACGCCCGTTCTCTCCAAGCCACCCCAGCCCGTCCCTTATGGTCTTAAGCATGTGCCCTATGTCGGCAAACTCATGGCCGTCCTTCACCTTTGGGAGGTTTGGCTCTGAATATGTATCCACTATCCGCAGCTTCCTGCCGTCATACACGGCAGCTGCCATTTTGATTCCTGTGGCCCCGATATCGGCTGCCGCATACAAGGATTCTTTCATATGCCTTCCTCCTGCGGTATAACCTGCCCGGATCTAGCTTCCCGCGCTCCAGCCCTCCGGGTAACAGCTCTCTTTAGCATCATCCGCCCAGATACGCCCGCTTTACATCCTCGTTGCTCAGCAGATCCTCTCCTCTGCCCTCGATGACAGATTCCCCATTCTGTATAACAAAGGCATAATCACACAGGGCCAGCGTGTCCACTGCGTTTTGTTCCACTATGATTACCGTAATTCCAATAGCCGCTATCTCTTTTACAAACTTGAATATTTCCTGTACCAGCTTGGGCATCAGACCCAGAGATGGTTCATCCAGTATAAGCAGCTTTGGGTCTGACATGAGGCCTCTGGCAATTGCCACCATCTGCTGTTCACCTCCGGAGAGAGTGCTGGCAGTCTGCTTTTTTCTCTCCTCCACCCTTGGGAACAGTTCATATACCAGCTTCAGGCGTTCCTGTATGGCTTTTTTGTCCTGGTTAAGATAGGCGCCCATCAACAGGTTATCCTCCACCGTCATACCCCCAAACAGCATCCTTCCTTCAGGCACCATCGCGATTCCCTTGCTGACCAGTTTAAAAGGCGGCATACCCGTGATGTCCTCTCCTTTGTAGCGTATGATGCCGCTCATGGGCTTGATAGTACCTGTAATGGCCCTGAGGGTGGTGGTTTTGCCTGAACCGTTAGAACCAAGGATGGCCAGGATTTCGCCCTCGCGTACACTGAAGGACACATCGTGCACTACGGCCATGCCGTTATATCCCGCCTGCAGGTCAACTACTTCCAATAACTTCTCATCACTCATCCTTCTTTGCTCCTCCTCCCAGGTATGCATTGATTACTTCCTGATTCGATGTAACCTCATCCGGTGAGCCTACCACTAATACCTTGCCCGATACCAGAACCACCACCCGTCTGGATACATTCATAACCACGTCCATATTATGCTCAATGGTCAATATGGCGACACCCATAGTGTTAATTTTCTTAATCAGATTGACTGCATCCTTGCGCTCCGTGGCCGTCAGTCCTGCCATGGTCTCATCCAGCAAAAGCAGCTCGGGGTCCGTGGCCATGGCCCTGGCAATCTCCAGACGCTTCTTCTGGGGCACATTCAGCTTGCCGGCATATACATATTTCATATCCAGCATCCCGCACAGCTCCAGAATCTGGTCCACATGCTTCATGGCCTCCTCTATGTTATGGCGCTTGCACAGGGCGCCCACCAGAACATTTTCGTAAACCATCATATCGTTTAAGGACTGGGGAATCTGGAATGTCCTTCCGATTCCCAGTTTACATATGTCGTAAGGCTTCATGCTGGTGATGTCCTTACCCTTAAAAAATACATTTCCTTCTGTCAGGGTGTGGGCACCGCTGATGGAGTTAAACAGTGTGGTCTTACCGGCCCCATTGGGTCCCACCACGCCCACAATCTCGCCTTCTTCCACGTCAAAGGTAACCGCCTCATTTGCCACAAGCCCCCCAAAACGTTTGGTAGCATTTTTAATCTCTAATATTTTTCCCATATTCAGCCTCCTGCCACACTGCTCTTTTTCTTATTCTTGAAGTAAGAGACAATCCGCTCATACCTTCCCTCTAATATAGAAAGGATACCTCCCGGAATAAAGAGAACAATCAGGATAACCAGCGTTCCGTAAAGAATCATGTCCAGTCCTCCGTATTGTCCCAGGTACACCCTGGAATACTCCGATATGCTGGTGAGCACAATTGCTCCCAGAACCGGTCCCAGGACAGTACCCACACCTCCCATAACAGCTGTAAGCACAATCATCATCGAGACATTGAGAGTCATAAGCATGGACGGGTCTATGTATAAAATAAACTGTGCGTATAAGCTTCCGCCAATACTTACGATAGCCGCGCTGAGCATATAAGCCCTGATTTTATAGGATGCAGCATTGATTCCAACGCTTTCCGCCGCCATCTCGTTTCCTTTTATGGTGCGCAGATAATAGAAAAATTTAGATTTATCCAGGCATTTAATAAGAACCAGAACAGCCACGGTAAAGATGAGGAACACATAATAATAGTTAAGGGGATTTTTAAACTGCATGAAGGCCCATTCATTCACACCTTTTGAATAAATATAGACTCCGGTGGCTCCCCCGCACCATTTCCAGTTGATGAATATGATTCTGGTACATTCCGCCAGAGCCATGGTGGATATGGCAAATACATGCCCCTTCAGCCTCAGGAGAGGTTTTCCCACTATAAATGCAATGAGCATGGAAATACCAACTCCAATCCATATGGAAATCCATGGGCTGATTTTGAAATAGGATACGGCAAGCCCCACCGTATAAGCTCCTATGCCATAGAACAGGCTGTGTCCGTTGGAAACCTGTCCGCAATATCCACCGATTACGTTCCAGCCCATGCCCACAATTGCCCAGACCAGAATCAGGGACAACAGGTTCCACACAAACCGGATTCTAACCACCTGCGGGAAAATAACTGCTGCCAGCACTCCGATTCCCAATCCTATGAACCATCTCTTATTATCACGCAATGTCTTTTTCATATTTATTTACCTCCAAACAGCCCTTTAGGTTTGAACTGAACCAGCAGCAGGAACACCACGCAGATACCCACATACTTAAACGCCGTGTTCATGTAGACGCCTGTGAAGGAATCAGCCAGCCCCATAATAAGTCCTCCAAAGAAGGCGCCCGGTATGCTTCCAAAACCTCCCATTACAACGGCAATGAATCCGAACAGCTGGAAATTGGCTCCCACATTGGGATAAATGTAGTAGAAATAGGTCAGTGCACATCCTGCTGCTCCTGCTATGGCCGCTGATAAACCAAATGCAAGTGCGTATGTCTTTTCCGGGTTGATTCCCACCAAGCCGGCAGCTGTCTTGTTCATGGATGTTGCGCGGATGGCCTTTCCGGTACGTGTCTTGTTGAGGAACAGGAACATAAAACCCGCCACACAGACAGAGATGACAAAGGGTACGATTTTCTGTTTGCTCAGCACCATGAAGCCTAAATCAATGGACCCGCTGATAGCCACCTCAGGTATGGTCTTAAAATCACCGCTGAACAGCAGAAGGGCCAGATTCACCAGCACCATGCTCAGAGCAAATGTAATCAGACGCTGCGAGAGGACCGGTCCCCTAAGCGCCCTGGCAATAATCAGCTTATACACGATAAAGCCAATGCCAAACATGATTGCCATACAAATAGGAAGGGATACGATTGGGTCAAGTCCGAAATACAGATTAAGATAAAAGGAACAAAACATTGCAATCATCAGAAATTCGCCTTGGGTAAAACTCAGGATACCCATAACCCCCCACACCAAGGCAATACCCATTGCTACCAGAGCCAGGGTCGAGCCATTAATAATGCCTTCAAATAAGGCCTGCATGAACATACTCATTCACCGTCATCCTCCTTGTTTGTTGTTTTGTATTTATTTTATTCAATATTAACATATTCCCCTCTAAATAGCAAGCATTTTTGTTTGTTTCAAAGATTTTTTATTTGTTTTCGGATTTTTATATGGTATATTTTTATGTTTTTCGGATTTTTACAAGGGTAAACTTATCTTTTAAGCATATTTTTTTTGTTTTAAAAAATAATCATCCGTTATTCTTTCTTTTCTTCGTATTTTTGCGCATAACAAAAGGGCGCTTTTATGAAAAACACAAAAACGCCCCTCACCATCTTATTAAATTAACATCATCTATGTATGTTTATGAATAATATACCTCTACGTGATTCCTGCTAAACAGCCGCATCCACTCATCAGAGGGCTTCCGATCCGTAACCACCACATCGATCTGCTCCAGGTCCGTAAGCTTCATGAACGCCACACGGCCAAACTTGGAGTGGTCGGCCAGTAGATAGACCTTATGGCCCCGCTCAATCAGAGACTTCTTGACATCTGCCTCTAATTCATGGGAGTCAAATATACCGCCTTCCATGCTCATTCCTTTACAGCTGATAAGCACCATATCCAGATGGTATTCCTGTATCGTGCTCCGGGCAACGCCGCCCTGCATGGAATAGGACTGGCGGTTAACACGCCCGCCCGTGGACAAAATTCCAAAACGGCTCCGTTCCATCTCTCTAATGACCTTTACGGAATTTGTCAGGACCAGAATATCTTCCCTTTCGCTAAGGTACTTTAAGGTCTCCATAACCGTCGAACTGGCATCACACCCAATACTTGCATTAGGGGGAACCATCTCGGAAACAATGCCCGCAATCGCTCTTTTTTCTTCAACATTTGTCTCCGAACGTTTCACAAAATCAATCTTCTCAGAAGACTCTGTCTGATTCAAAACAGCCCCTCCATACGTCCTGACTACCAGCCCTTCCTCCTCCAATTTTTCCAAATCACGCCGTATTGTCTCCGGAGTAACCCCAAATTGGTTGCTCAGATTGGCAACAACTACCTTTTTCTCCAGACGTACAATCTGTCTTATCTGTTCTAATCGATCTTTCTGTGCCACACTTTGTTCCTCCACATGTCTTACTGGCAAAAAACCTCATAAATAAGCGGTTTTCCTCGAATTCATTATAAAACAACCATGCAGGAATTGCAAGGAAAGTTATGAATCAAGGGCCTCTGCCATCTCTCTAATGGCCACCACATCCTCAGCATCCAGCTCCAGTTCATCTGCCCTGGTATTCTTCCTGATCTGTTCTTCGGTGGTGGCGCCGCTCAGAAGGATTACCTTATCGCCCTGGGCCAGTACCCACGCCATAGCCAGATCTGCCACCGCACAGTCATATTTCCTGCACATAGGCTCCAGGCGGTCCAGGAAATCCATAACCCTTGGCATGTTATCAGGCTGGAACCACTTCTTGTTGCACTGAGCGCCTACCGGCTTATAATCCCTGGGCAGGGCGCCGCTTAACAGTCCCATTTCCAGAGGGGAATAGGCCTGAAGCACGATTCCGTTCTCTCTGCAAAGAGGCAGAAGCTCCTCTTCCACAGCCCGGTCCAGCACACTGTATTTAGCCTGTACAATGTCAAGGCTGCCGTACTTTATGTACTCTTCCACCTGGGCTGCCGTAACATTGGCAGCTCCAATGGCCCTGATTTTGCCTTTTTCCTTTAACTCGCCCAGTAATTCCATGGTTTGGGAAATGGGTGTGTAATAAGGCTCCACCGCCTGCCAGTGGGACATATAAATATCAATATAACCGGTACCAAGACGCTCCAGGCTGAGATCCACTTCCTCCAGAATGGACTCCCTCGAAAGGTTTTTATACAGCTGGATATCCCCCACCTTGTTAAACAGGGCGCCCTCCCTGGTCCAGACGATTCCAAACTTTGTCATAACCGCAACCTTTTCCCGGTCCATGCCATTAAGGGCCTCCCCCACGATCCGTTCGCTCTGCCCAAAGTTATAGCCAGGTGCTGTATCTATGAGATTCACCCCTAATTCGGGACATTTTTGAATGGTGGCAATGGACTCATCCTTTGATTTGTCCCCTCCCCAGGCAGGACCGCCGCCGATTGCCCATGTGCCGAGCCCGATTCTTGATATGGGCTTATCCAGTGTACCTATTTTTATTGTTTTCATACTCATCCCTCCATCTTCAAATATTCCTGATAACGGGCCTCCACCTGTTCCCTGTTTCGCACTCCCGTAGTGGCGCCAACACTCTCTACGGATAACGAAGCTGTGCAGTTGGCAAATGCCGCGCACTCCTTAAGCCCCTTTCCCTCCAGCAGGCCGCATATGAACCCCGATGCAAAGTTATCCCCTGCGCCGGTGGTGTCCAGGCACTGTGTATCAGCAAATGCCGGGACTATGAAGGCTTCCTCCTGATTCTTGATAAAGCATCCTCTTTTTCCGATTTTAATGATTACATTCCTGACTCCGCAGTCCAGCAGGGTCCCGGCTATCTCTTCCAGCTCCTTTTTGCCGGTAATCGCTGCCGCCTCCGCGTAATTAGGAAAAAAATAATCCACATAGGAAAGGGCTCTCTGTATGTCCTCCAACCGCTCTCCCCTCTTGCATCCCACAATATCGGCACAGATTAACATTCCCTTTTCTCTGGCCCTTTCAAAGAGAGGTATCATCAGGCTTTCATCCAGAAGGGGATTGTTAAAAATGCTGGCAAAAGACAGGATCCTTCCACGGGACACAGACTCTCTCTCCACATCCTCCGGACAGAAGGTCCAGATGCTCCCGCTTTTATTGTTAATAAATGTCCGCTCTCCATCCTCCCTTATAAGACCTACATTGATGGAAGTGACCTTGCTGCTGTCCACCTTGATGTATTCTGTTCCGATGTTGTTCTTTCGGCAATGCTCCAGCACCAGGGAGCCGATGACATCATCTCCCACACAGCTGACCAGCCTGACCTTGTGGCCCAGCCGTGTTATGACCGTGGCTTCGTTTAAGGCGTCTCCCCCCACAGTAAGTACCATCTGTTTTACAGAATAGGATGCAGTATCCAGCACATCTGCTCCCACCGGATAAAGCTGCAAATCCGTATGGGCAGCGCCCACAATCACCACTTCACAGCATTCATTATTTTTCAAACCAACCCTCCGCCTTTCCATTGCTGCCAAACAGCAGAATCTTTTCCTCCGCCCGCTTCTGGACCGCATCTCTGACACGGATATTAAGGGCCTGATATCCCTCTCCCTTTTCGTGGGCCTCGATTGCGGACATGGCTGCCTCGCACAGCTCCGTATGAATGTTGATTTTAGTGATTCCCAGACTTATGGCATGACGGATATCCTCATCTCCTATGCCGGATGCGCCGTGGAGCACCAGCGGGATGGAAACGTCCCTGCGGACCTTCTCCAGAATCTCAAAATTAATCTGCGGCGGTGCCGTATAAGCCCCATGCTGGTTCCCGATGGCCACTGCCAGAGAATCAATATCCGTTTTTTCCACAAACTCCGCTGCCTGGGACGGATCTGTGTACATGTAGTGGTTCAGCGCTTCCTCATAATCTGTCTCAGCTCCCACATGGCCCAGCTCTGCTTCCACAGGGATGCACATGGGATGGAACTTATCCACCACCTCCCTTGTCATCCTTATGTTCTCCTCAAAGCTATAGGCCGAACCATCTATCATGAGGGAATTATAACCGATGTCAATGGCATGGCTCACTATTTCAAAGCTGCGCCCATGGTCCCAATGGATGGAGCAGGGAAGCGAGGTCTGAGTGGCATAGGAACGCATCATATTCACAAAATGATTGATGTCCGTGTTCACAAGAAACCCGCTTCCAAATGACAAAATAACCGGGGACTGAAGCTTCTCACATGCCTTCATGACGCCCGAGAGCATTTCCACATTCCATATACAGAAGTTGGCAACCGCATAGTGCTCCTTCTGCGCCTTTACTAACATGTCCTTTGTCGATACTAACATATATAATACCTTATCCCTTTCCTGATTTAATCGCTGATTTAGTCGCTGATTTTAATGACTCCCTTAATAATCTCCGCCTTGCGGCTCAGGGATTCCTCAAATGCTTTTTGTACATCCTCATACGTATATTCATCCGTAACCATGGTCAGCACGTCGAATCTTCCTGATGATATGGCCTGGATGGTCATGGGAAAATTATTGGCATACCGGAATACGGTCTGTACTTTTACCTCACGGTTAATTTTAAGGAAGTCCACCGGGGTTTCCCCTGGTATGGTTCCCACTATCATGACCTCCCCGCCTCTTCTGACAGATGCAAATGACTGCATGGCTGTTACTCTGCTGCCTGCGGTTTCAAAAACAATGTCTGCCCCGTCCCCGCCAAACAATGCCCGGCTGCGGTCTACCGTATCCTCCTTCCTTCCATTTATCACATGCCATGCCCCTAATTGCAGCGCCTTCTCCAACCGCCGTTCAATCACGTCAGCCACCACAATCCGCTCCGCTCCCATAAGGACACAGGCCTGGAGCGTCATAAGCCCGATACAGCCAGCCCCCAATATGAGCACGTTCTTCCCGGGCTTTACCCCTGCAAGCTCGGCTGCATGCATGCCCACCGCGGCGGGCTCCACCAGAGCCCCCTCCACCATGTCCATATGCGCCGGCAGATGGTATGTAAAGCTTTCCGGGTGTGTCAGATAATTGGTAAGGGCACCTTTGTAGTTAGGCTGGGTTGCCATGAAGTCCACCTGGGGACAAATGTTATAATGTCCCCTAAGACAGAACTCACATTTACCGCATGGAATTCCCGGTTCACAGAGTACACGGTCGCCTTCTTTAAACCGGGTCACCTTAGCGCCCACCGACACCACGGTCCCTGAAAACTCATGGCCCAATCCGATTTTCTGCGAAGGATCCTTTGGCGGTATGAAGGGGCCGCACTCAAACCCATGTACATCCGATCCGCAGATTCCCACATACGCCACCTTAATCAGCACCTCGTCCTCCGCCGGAACCGGCATAGGGCATTCCTCAATCCTCATGACTCCAGGCGTAACCAAAATCGCTTCCGTATTCTTCATTTCTCCCCGTCCTTTCGGCTTCAGTCAAAATCATAGGTCAAAATGACCTTAATTGCCTCTTTATTAGCCATGGCCTCAAACCCTTCCTCCCACCTGGAGAGGCCCAGCCGGTGCGTAATCATGGGTTTAACCTGAATCCGGCCGGCAGCCAACAGCTGCAGGGCATTCCTCCATGACGTGGCATCATACGCCATATGCCCTATGATAGATACTGCCTTCATGGATATGTCATTGATGGAAAATCCCACAGGCTTAAATCCCATACCAACCCGGACAATTTCCCCGTTGCAGCGCACCATCTCAATGGCCTGCTTCAGACAAATATTGGCGCCTGCACAGTCTACCACCAGACCGATGCTGTCACTTCCTCCGCATATCTCCTGGCAGCGTTGCACCACATCCTCTGCGGAACCGTTCACCACTTCCGTAGCTCCCAGCTGCCTGGCTACCCCGAACCGTACCTTTACATCTTCCTCCAGTCCAACCACCACAATATTAAGGGCCCCCATTATCTTTGCTATCTGCACGGAGAAGAGGCCCAGAGGCCCTGTACCGAATATAACCACATTCTCTCCCGGCAGGAGGCCGGAACGCTGGGCAATGGCCTTATACGCATTACAGATGGGATCCATCACAGCCGCTTCCTCATATTCAAGTCCTTCAGGAATCTCCCAGATGGCTCTCTTGTGAATGGCAAGTATCTCCCCCGGAATTCTGCAGTACTTTGTAAAACCGCCGCTGTATCCATACCCCAGGCCCAGATTGACCTTCTCTGAACAGAGCAGATAATCACCCCGTTCACAGGCAGGACATCTGCCGCAGACATGTCCTGTATTATCAGATACAATTCGCTGTCCGGGCCTCCAGTCCTTTACATTCTTTCCCACCCGGACAATCTCTCCGGCAAACTCATGGCCGCGGACAGAGCCAAATTCATCCGAACCATTATCCACTTTGTAATGCTTCATATCTGCCCCGCAGATAGCAGCTGCCTTTACTTCCAGGATGATATCATTATCGCCGCATTCCGGCTCCGGTATGTCAATCATCCTGTAGGTCCCAAAATCGCTGGGACGGCCAAACTTTGCCAATGCTTTCATCATTCGCCCTCCTGACTATTTTATGTAATTATAATATCACTATTTTTATTTAAAATCAACATTATTTATTTGTTTTAATCACTATTTCTTTTGATTCAAAGATTTATTGTCTGTTTATTCAACAAAAATAACTCGGAGCGGAATGGGAGCGGGGGCGGCGGATACGGCTGCGGAGCGGGAATCACTAAGGACCGTTCCACTCACCCGCTGCGTAACTCCCCACCTGCGTCATTCATACTCAAATCCAACGAATAAAAAATGGCATGCCGGGGGGACCGGCATGCCGCTATATATACCGGGCTGCATTATCTTGGTATTTTTGTATCCTGATATGCAGCCCGGTATATGAATGTTTGATAAAGTGAGTTTTAGTTTAAGTCAGTATGAATCTAAATAAATGGTAATCCGGATGGGTATTAAACTAAATGAGATAATATAAGCAGCACAAATCATGCCGGCGATGGGCGTGCGCGTACTCCTTCCCTACTTATTCACCACATTCACCGGGCTTCCGTCCATAAATGACTTCAGGTTCGCCACTGCTATATCCATCAGCCGCTGCCTGCTCTCCCTGGGCGCCCAGGCAATGTGGGGCGTGATGAAGCAGTTCCTGGCCTGAAGCAGGGGGTTGTCCCCCTTTATGGGCTCCGTAGATACCACATCCAGTCCGGCAGCCCCAACTTTTCCGGAATTCAGAGCTTCCTTTAAATCCTCTTCCACAATCAACGGACCTCTGGAATCATTGAGAATGATTACCCCGTCCTTCATCTTTGCTATGGATTCCTTGTTAATCATTCCCGCGGTCTCAGGGAACAGCGGGCAATGAAGGGCAATTACATCGGACATTCGGTACAATTCATCTAAATCAGCATAGTGACAATTTTCGTTTTCCAGCGCCTCATTCCGGTAAGCATCATAAGCCAGCACTTTCATGCCAAGAGCCTGGGCAATACGCGCTGTTCCCTGCCCGATACGCCCAAATCCTATAATGCCTATAGTCTTTCCCGCCAACTCGATAAGGGGATAATCCCAAAAACACCAGTCCGGACAGCTTTGCCACCTGCCTTCATGGACAGCCTGACTGTGATGGCCGATATGGTGGCAGATTTCCAAAAGCAGGGCAATTGTATACTGGGCAACCGCAGCTGTTCCATATGTAGGAATATTGCATACAGGGATTCCCTTGGCTGATGCTGACTCACAATCCACCACATTGTACCCGGTAGCCAGCACACCCACATAACGGATATGGCCGCATGCCTCAAATACTTCCTTTGTGAGGGGCGTCTTATTGGTAAAGACAGCCTGGGCATCGCCAATCCTCCTTATAATCTCCGCTGTATCTCCCACCGGAGTCCTGTCATATACAGTAAGCTCCCCCAATTCCTGCAGCCCTTCCCAGCTAAGGTCCCCTGGGTTTTCCGTGTACCCGTCCAGAACAACAATTTTCATGTCAAACACCCCTTCTTTAACGTAATTTTTTATTGGTATATAATTTATAATACGTGGTTTTATCTTTGTTGTCAACATTTTTTCTTTGTTTTAAACAATCGTCTCTTATACTTCACATTCAGGCCCCATTTCCTCCCATTCGCGGACAAATTCCACACATCTCTCCATTCAATGCTATAATGGAACCATCAGTACTGAGTACAGCGGCATACCGGGAAACCGCACCATTCTCACTGAAAGGAGCTGCACCCATGAACCTTAACTGGAAAACCATTTTAAAAAAGGCAGGTATCATCCTGCTGTCCACACTGCTCTTCGCCCTCTGCTCCGGCCTTCTCTACATTACAAAGATGGCCGGCTCCATCAATATTACCCGGCCGGAGGATGAACCAGAGCTGGCCTCCGCCATGACCAATGAAAACCTGGACACAGAGACCCAGGAAAAGCTGGGCGGATACTGGACCATTGCTGTCTTTGGCGTGGACAGCCGCAACGGAAAACTTGGAAAAGAAAATAATGCCGATGTACAGATGCTGTGCTCCATCAACAGGGATACTGGTGAAATACGCCTTGTATCATTATACCGCGATACATTTCTGATGAATGACACCGCAAACAGCGGATATGGAAAACTGAACCAATCCTACTTTCTCCAGGGACCATCCGGCAATATCTCTGCCATTAACACAAACCTGGATATGAAGGTGGAGGATTTCGTGTCCTTTAACTGGAACAGCGCAGCTGATGCCATCAACCTTCTGGGCGGCGTGGACATAGAACTGTCCAAAGCGGAGTTCTATTATATCAATGCTTTTATCACGGAGACAGTGAACATCACAGGAATCCCCTCCACCCATCTGGAAGGACCCGGCATGCAGCACCTGGACGGCGTTCAGGCTGTTGCCTATATGCGCCTGAGGCAGATGGACACAGACTTTAAGAGGACCGAACGGCAGCGTTCTGTTATTGAGCAGGTATTTGACAACGCCAGGAAGGCAGATATTTCCACCCTGATTCAGGTATTCCATACAGTGGCGCCTCAAATCATGACCAGCATAAGCGAGGAAGAGTTTATGGATATTGCATATAATATAAAAAAATATTACATAAACGGTACAGCCGGATTTCCTTTTGAACAGACCACCGCAAGCCTGGGCAAGACCGGCAGCGTGGTCATTCCCAGCACCCTGGAATCCAATGTAGAAGAACTGCACCGTTTCCTGTATGACGATGATGCCTACACCTGCTCCGGTCAGGTCCGGGACATCAGCAGAGAAATCATAAAAAGGGCTGTTAAAAATTAAGGAGTTATGAGTATGATACGAATTGCTGTCTGTGACGATGAACCCTGCTTTACACAGCAGATTAGCCATGTCATCGCAAACCATGCCAGGGACATATCCCCGTCCCCGGAAACAGTGCTTTACACCAGCAGCGGCCAGCTGCTTTACGATGTGGAGGAGGGCGCCCACTTTGACCTTCTGCTGCTGGATATTGAAATGCCTGAAAAGGACGGAATGAGCCTGGCCGCGTCCCTGCGCCGCCATCTTCCCTTGTCCCTGATTATTTTCATCACCTCCCACACCCAGTACGCGGTAAAGGCATATGAACTGTCTGTTTTCCGCTACATCCCCAAGTCCGAGATGGAAACCTGCCTGCCTCTGGCACTTAAGGATGCCAGCCGCATTCTGAAACAAAGCTCTTCAGATACCTATATTATCGAATCAGCCAGAAGGATTCAGAAACTGTCCGCGGAGGATATCATCTATGTTTATAAGCAGCAGAAATACTCTGTCATAGCCGCAAAAGGCGCAGAGATTCCTGTGCGCAAGCCCCTGGCCCAGGTGCTGGAGGAGCTGAACACCTTAACAGACGGAGGCACCGGCAGTTTTCTCTTGGTGGAGCGGGGATATATCGTGAACCTGTTCCATGTGGAAAAACTGGAGGACGAGCAGATTTACCTGGACAATGGCTCTGTCCTTCCGGTCAGCCGGAACCGCCTTAAGGAAACCCGTGAAGCTATAACAAGGTATTGGAGGAAAATGCTATGACTATGAACCACTGGTATCAGTCCATGTACCAGATGTTTGAACTTGTTTCAGATTTCATTGAAGCGTGGCTCTGCTATGGCTTTGTGGGGCTGTTCCTGCCGGACCGGGTCAGGGGAAAGGTGCTGTTTTTTATTCTGTCCCTGGTGCTGGTGGGTTCTGTCCGGGCCATGGATATACTGGGCATAGACCCTATAATATCCACTCTTTGGTTTGTATTTTATATCTGTATGACCACGGTGGTACTGTTCCAGGTGAATCTGTTTTATGCGGTGTCCCTTGTTAGCTTTTATATTCTGTGCCTGTACGTGATCAATTATTTCTGCATGTCCGTCATGGGGGTCATTGCCGGCAACCGCCAGTTTGCGCAGTTTATCCTGAACCAGCTGTCTCTGCTACGGTGTATTTACCTGGCTGCGGATACCGCTCTTTTGTTTTTGTTATATATGCTTATCAGACGCGCCTTTAAGGGGGGGCTGCTCTACAGCCCGCGGATGCTGTTCACCATTTCCCTTCTGGGCATTCTGGGCATTACCTTCCTGTCAGTGGTCACCCTTCAGGATATTTCCGTGATTACCCTGTTCAGCTGGAGCCTGTGCCTTGTCATGGTGCTGTGCTTTATTTTTCTCCTGCTCTTTTATTCCAATTACATGAAGGAACATGAGCTCAGAAATATTCTTGAACTGAAGGACCAGATGGTGCGCCAGGAATACGAGATGGTCAGGCAGCTTCAACAGGAACAGCAGTCCCTTTCCCATGACCTGAAGAACCACCTTTTAGTCATGGACACCCTGCTGAAGGAAGGAAAATACCAGGAGGCCCGGAATTATATCGGCCAGCTGGGCATTCCCCTGGAGCGCCTGGCACCCTCCATATGGACCGGCACCTCCACCCTGGATGTGCTTTTAAACCATACCAGAAACCGCTGCATCCAGTCTCATATAACATTTACGGTACAGGCCGACGCCGTTGATTTGCGCCCCATGGAGGACCAGGATATATGCAGTCTCTTTGCCAACCTCCTGGACAATGCCTATGAAGCCGCCCATTCCATGCCCGATGGACAGGGCTGGATTCTCTTTAAGATGAGAAAGGCCAGGGAAATGCTCTTCTTAGATATTTCCAACTCATCGCCCGCACCCCCCTGTGTCAAAAACGGCGCCCTGATCTCACGCAAACAGGATGGACGGCTTCACGGTCTTGGACTTAACAGGGCATCTGCCACTGCGCAGGAATACGGCGGCCAGCTTACCTATGGATATGAAGGCGGTGTGTTCACGGTCAGCATAAGTTTCCTGGGAGGAGTTAAGGGAAGGGGTTTAGAAGAGAGAGGTTAGAAGAGATGGATTAGAAGAGATGGGTTAAAAAACAGAATTTCCAGAAAAGGCCAAATAAAAAATGACCCTATTTATATAAGGCCATTTTTTACTCTACAGGTCGATTCTGAAATCGTCTGAACCCTCGCCGTTTACCACATAATAAGCTGCATTCTGTTCCGGTGATATGTACAGCTCCATAGACTTGATTACGGTTCCCGGATGAGTCTTCGCATATGCCTTCTCCGCCTGCGCCAGCACATCCTTTGCAGCTACCTGCCTGCCGCCGAACTCCACTACAACACTCTTCTCAATCTCCGGTTTTACAGTCTCTTTCACTGCTTCTTTAACCGCGGGCTCATCTGCCTTTTTAACATCTTCTGCTGTCTTAACCTCTGCTGTACTCTTAACCTCTGCTGTCCTGGTCTGCGCGGCGCCTGTCTGCGCTGCCGCTGCCGCAGTCCTCTTTGGTCTTGCCATGTTAGTTCCTCCCTAATTTCAATCCGATTTCCAGTGTCAATGGGGATTATACGGCAGTCACCTTTTTTTGTCAATGTCGCGGATATGGAAAATAAACCGCTAAACAAAGGCCTTTATGGAAATTTTTTGAACATATACTGACACATTGTCATATTTCTTTATGGCATTTGTCACATTCCGATTGGGAAATCAGTTTCCGGGCCCTGTCCGGGAACCAGGCAAAGGCTCCTGACGACGGAACCATGGAAAATTCCATGATTTTTCCAGTGGACGGATGGGGAAATGCCAACCGGCGGGCACACAGGGCCAGAGGCCGGTGTGCATCCCCAAAGCTGCTTTTTTTCCTTCCTCTGTCCACAGTCATGGTTGTGGATTTTGTGGATAACCCGCCTCCGTATCGTTCATCTCCATACAAGGGAGTTGCATGTCCGGCAAATTGCACCCTTATCTGGTGGTGCCTTCCTGTAAACAGCTCTATATCTATTATGGATAATATCTGCTCCTGGTTTTTGGGGTTGTTGATAACTTCCAGAACCCTGTAATTAAGAACTGCTTTTTTGCTGTTTTCGTCGGACTTATCCACAATCTTTGATGTGTTGTTTTCCTTGCAGTGGCGCAGATAATCCACATATGTCCCCTGTTTATCCACAGGTTTTCCACAAACCACTGCCAAGTATGATTTTTTTATTTTTCCGGCCTGCAAAGCGGCGCTTAATGATGCTGCGGATTTCTGGTTCAGTGCGTATACCATGATTCCCTCCACCGGCTTATCCAGTCTGTGGATAACCCCCACATAAGGCGGCTGGGCTGTGGATACTCCCTGTGGATGGTTGTGGATATCCTGTGGATTATGTAGATAACGGCGTATCTCACTTACCATATCAGGCGCAAAGCCTCTTGACACCTGGGACTCCAATCCCGCGGGTTTTTGCACTACTATAATATCTTTATCTTCATATAATATTGGTACCATACCTCGACCTCGCTTATCTGTCTGTCTCCTGTACAGACGATTCTAAAGGAACGCTTTTGATTATACCATAGTTTTGCCTCTGCCCGGTTGATTATATTCAGAAATTAGTTTTGCACTCAAAGTAATTCTTAAAAAGTATTGCATATTTTTGGTCTTAGGTGTATAGTATATAATACAAACATATGTAGTATTCAAAACTACATTGCAGGGTTTTGATTAAACTGTACTGTGTTTTTAATAAAAGGAGGCTGGATACTATGACAGCAAAATTAAAACGCGGGATTACCAAGGTTAAGGATCCCGGCAGCGCATTGACCCATTTCATTGCTATGATTCTGGCTATCATCGCAGCCATACCGCTGCTCTCAAAGGCAGGACATGACTCCGGACATATGCGCATCAGCGCACTGGCAATTTTCATTCTGAGCATGATTGGCCTTTATGCGGCCAGCACGATATACCATACCCTGGATATCTCCCCTAAGATTAATAAGCTGCTGCGCAAGATAGACCATATGATGATTTTTATTTTGATAGCAGGCACTTATACGCCTGTATGCATGATTGTCCTGGGCGATAAAACCGGCTGGACCATGCTGACCCTGGTGTGGGGCATTGCCATTGTGGGTATCCTTATCAACGCTCTGTGGATTACATGCCCCAAATGGTTTTCATCCCTGATTTACATTGCCATGGGATGGGTGTGCATACTGGCTATAACCAAAATATTGAGCTCCATGCCCAGGGCAGGCTTCATGTGGCTTCTGGCAGGCGGTATCATCTATACAGCGGGCGGTATTATTTATGCCATGAAGCTTCCGTTCTTCAACTCCCGCCACAGATATTTTGGTTCCCATGAGATTTTCCATCTCTTTGTTATGGGTGGAAGCCTCTGCCACTATGTGATGATGTACCGCTTTGTGGCATAAGGTTTAATTGAGTATAAATACAGAGAACACTGCTTCTGATATGAAATCAATGATTTCATACCGCAAGCAGTGTTCTTTTCTCTTGTATGCAGTTTCGGCAGCAGTCTCAAGGTCAGCTTGTCCTCTGGAAACCTGTTTTCTTTATCAGATGTTCCTTCTCTGCCCTGCTCATATGTTTAATGGCATATTCCCTGCTCATGGCTTCCTGTTTTGTCTCAAATGCCTCATAATAGGACAGCACCACCGGACGTCTGGGTTTGGTATACTTGGCCCCTTTACCCTGGTTATGGACCTTCAGACGCTTGTCCAGGTCATTGGTCCAGCCGCAGTAAAACGTGCCGTCCGCACAGGTGAGGATATAGGTATAATTCATGGATATCCTTCCTTTCCGGTAAATAAACTCCTGACAGCAATAAAAGGGCGTCCCTTTAGGGGAGTGCCCTTCCTGTTTCATTTTATCAGATAATGCCGGCTATGTAAACGGTAATAACGCTTGCAACACGTCATCACCGCCCAGGTTGCCCTGTAATCTATGATTAAAGCACCAGCTGGATGCGCGGCACAACCAGATAGAAGGTATTTTTCTGAATCACATCTATACCTTATTATATCGCGCATACCCTTAAAATGTGCATAAAACACATTTAATATTCCTCTAAAATCTTCTGCCTCCGCCTCCGTGGCTCCTGCCGCTGCTGGACCGGTGGGTGGAACTTCGCCCTGAGCTTCGTCCTGAACCCCCGGATGAATGATTCTGTGTGGGCCTTGGTATAGGGGCCGATGTAACAAATTTGCGAATCAGATTATCTCCTGCGTCCCCAAAGGCAAATTTGGCATCTGCCCGGTAGGCCAAAAGGCTGTTGGCTCTCTCCCGCCCGGTGGGCTCCATGGAATAACGCCGCTTCACTCCCATGCACACCGAGCCTGCCACCCCGGCTGACACCAGGAATGCAAACACTCCCTCGTACCAGCGTATGCTTCTGTAGATACTGATTTCCCCTGTTTCCGTGTCGTAATTATACTGTCCCCTTTGTATTCCCCTGTCCACATAATACTCCACATCCTTCAGGAATTCAGCTGCCGCCCCTGCATAATCACGGGTTTTCAGGGAATAGGCCACATCATCCTGTATCTGTTCGATTCGCTGGTCTGTGAGAATCCGTATCATATTACCGGTGGTGGATACATAGCCCTCACCTCCATAGCTGCCGGGTCTGTCCATATAAATCAGAAACAGCACACCGCTGGCTTTTCTGCCCGTGCCCAGTCCGTTCTGGTCGTAAAAATCATCTGCATATTCACTGGCCGTATGGCTGCCGTCATTATAAGCAGTGACCACCGCCACATCCATCCCGGTCTTTTTCCTGCACCGGGCAATCAGTTCCTCCAGCTTTCCTGCTTCCTCTGATGTTATGAGATCCGCTTCATCGAACAGCCTCCGGGCCTCCTTATGGTTCTGGTCCTTATCATAATTCTTGTCCTTATCATAATTCTTGTCCTTATTATAGGCCTGAGTCTTGCCATATGCCCCGGATTCCTGTGCCTGGGAATCCAGTATGCTGCCTGCCCCGATCCAGACTCCCAGGCACACCACGGCCGCCGAAACTGCCAGGAGCCTGAGCCATCTAACCATTCTGCGTCCTGTCATCCTAAGAAATACCCTCCTGTCATAAGTAATAAAAACAGCGGAAGGAACACAGAGAAAAAGAGAATTATAATCTTCTTCCTGTCCACAGGCAGCTTTCCGCAGATTTTTCCGGTCTGCCCGTTGAGAGCGAAATAGTATATCTTTCCCCTGGCCTTGTCATTATATGTAAGGGTCCATACAGGAAGCAGGGCATAACTCCACTTCTCATCCCGTATGCCTGCTTCCTTTTTGCGTACCTGCATACTGCTGTAGCTCCCGGCCTGGTCCTGGAGGCTTTGAAGGGCAAACTGCCTGACCTCGGTCTGCACGTCCAGCACAAACTGTTCTTTTTCCATATCCCGGTTCTCGGCCAGAAATCCGGAAAGATAACCCATGGAGAAATCCTCTTTTTCATTCATCCTGTATGGAAGCACACTGTCCACCAGCTGCCGGTTGGCCTTTCTCAGGCCATTTCTGGCCACATGGTCTACCTCCATGGTTCCCTGGCGTTTTACGTCGTATACCGTTGTCTCCGTATACCTCATGCCTGCGGTATCCCACGTCCTGAGCCTGGTCCCCTGGGCGTCCAGCTCCCCGTCCACCCGGCAGCTGTAAAGCCAATACGGGAAATAAACCCCGCTCATACTCTCAATCTGTTTTTTATTGTAAAATGTCTCCGGCACATACTTTTTTCTTCCTATCCACTGGGAAAAAATCTCCTCCGCCTTCTGCCTGTCTATCTGGAAGGGTATTACATAATCCGGTCTGAACTGCCCTTCCAGCCGTCCTGCCAGCACCACCGGATTATGGCAGTAATAGCAGAAAGTCGCTGCAGTGGTTTCGTCCGTCACAATCTGGGCTCCGCAGCTGGGGCAGGTATAAAGAACCGGCTGTGCCCCAGCACTGCCCGGTTCCCGGCGCTCCTGTTCCCGGCTGTCCTGTCCCTGGAGTCCCGGTTCCTGGTGTTCCGCTTTCCTGCGCACCAGTTCCTGACTCAGACATTCCAGTTCCTCCTGGGTAAAATCAGACAGGCAGTATTCGCAGTGGTATTTCTGTGAAGACGGGTCAAATACAAGGCCTCCGTCACAGTTGGGGCATTTGTAGGTTATGGCTGCCATATTCTCTCTCTCCTGTAATCACAGCATTTAGGGCCTTGGTTTCCCGCAATCGCTGCAGAATTTTCCCGTATTGATGTTTCCGCAGGCACAGGTCCACGGTGTATCGGGACGGGGATGGCCGCACTCGCCGCAGAACTTACCCGTATTAGAGGTCCCGCAGCCGGGGCAGGTCCATGCGCTGCCCGGCTGTGTTCCGGGCATCTGACCGGCCATTCCCGCGCTGCCCGGCTGCGTTCCGGCCATCTGGTTGGGCACAGCCCACTGGCTTCCGGCCGGCTGGACGCCCACTGGCTGGCTGGCCATCGGCTGACCTCCCGCCGGCTGACCTCCCATCGGCTGACTTCCCATCGGCTGACCTCCCGCCGGCTGGCCTCCCATCGGCTGATTGCCCGCTGGCTGACCTCCCATCGGATGGCCTCCCATCCCCGGCATTCCGGTATTTCCGGGCATCTGGCCCGGGGCCTGGTTCATCTGCATCTGCTGCATGTTGGTGTTGGATGCCGCGCCCATGAAGCCGCCGCCCATCTGCATTCCCATCCCCATGCCCATAAAACCGGCCATGGCTCCGCTGTCGTTGGAACCTGCATTTTTAAGCCCCTCCGCAATGGTAGTCTGCACATACCCCTCCCTGATTGACGGATCACTCATCATAGCGCCCCGGTTCCTCAGGTTAATCAGGTTCTGGGATTCCTCGTCGTAGGTAATGCTGGCAATACCCACTGCCTGTATCTCCATGCCCCGCATCCGGGTCCATTCCTCATCCAGCGTCTGGGCCATATACTGTCCCAGCTCCCGGCTCCTGGATGTGACGTAGGATATCCTGGTGCCGTCTGCTGACATCTGGTTGATGGATGTCTGCAAAGCCTCCAGGAACTCCGACAGGTACTGCTCATTGATGGAGTCTATTTCCACATGGTCTGCATTCTTTGGAATGACCTCAGCGTAAAATTTAATGGGGTCTGTCACTTTGATGGAATACGTTCCATGGGCCCTCAGGAACAACTCTGCATTGTAAAAGTTGTCAAAATAATTCACTGGGTTGCGGGTGCCGAATTTAATTCCCTTTATCTCCTGAAGGTTGACATAATATACCTTCTGAGCCCCCGGTGTCACGCCACCGAAACGGATACGGTTAAATGACTCCTTCAAAGCCTCTCCAAACTGCCCGTTAAACATGGAGGGCATGGAGGAATGGCTGACCTTGTAGTAGCCTTCCTCCGCCGTATAATCCACTATTTTTCCGCCGTCCACCAGCATCATAAACTGGTTGGGATACACATGGATGACGGAACCGTCTGACACAATATCAGATGAACCCTTTGTATTAGATCCCTTTCCCCTGCGCACCTGGACGCCCCGGACAAAGACGGTTCTGTCCCCCATATCATCCGGCTCTACGGCCTCCAGCCACTGGTCTGCCAGGGCTCCTCCCACTGCTGTGGTAACTGCTTTAATGATTCCCATGATTAATCCCCTTTCTTAGCTGCCTTCTTCTGTCTGCGCCTGCGCTTAACCGGCTCCACTGCCTTGATGGCCACCCAAATCATAAGCGCTGCTATGGACAGCTGAATCACAATGCTGATGATAATCCAGTTCTCCATCACAAAACCAGTGGACTGCATACCAAAATATCCCGCCATCTTGGCTGTGGGCGCGCTGCCTCCCATCTGTCCGTTTATGATTGTATAAAATGTAGCCGCAGGATTAATAAGCAGCAGATAAATCACATTTCCTGATGATGGTTTGACCACATTTTCCCCGAACCCATAAGCCACCACTGAATTATTTATATTCATGGAGGACAGGGAGAGCGAAAACTTATTTATGAAGTATGTCCCGGCCACCACGGCTATCAGCACTCCGTAGGTAACTACCGTGGATATGGTTGACCGCTTGAACAGGGCTGAGAAACAGATTCCCAGGCTTCCCGCAAAAAAGGCCACTGTTATATAGCACATAAGAAGGGACAGGATGTCCTGCCAGGTGATTCCTCCATAGACAAATACCATGGCCACTGCCGGGAAACTGGACACAATCAGCAAAAGCAGCGTGCTCAGCGCGCTCATCAGCTTCCCAATTACCACCTGTGACGCCGTCATCTGGGTGGTGAGCATCAGTTCCAGGGTCTGCCTCTCACGCTCCCCGCTTATGCTGGCCGCTGTCACGGCCGGCACTATGAACATCAGCAGTATAAACTCAATGGTGGTGACAAACTCATACATATCCATAAAGCTGCTGTACTGGATAACTGCTGTGGACTCTACCTGGGCCACAGCGGAATACATGTTGAGCAGTGTGACCATGGAAAGGATTCCGTTGAACAGCACGATAATGAGGGGCAGCCGGATACTTCTGGAACTGACCTTCATCTCCCGGCTATAGACCGGATTTTGCATCATAAGACAACACCACCCTTTCCTCTTCATGTTCTGTCAGCTGCATAAATACGGATTCCAGGCTTCCCTTTTCCCGGGTGAATCCGTTAACCAGCACATCGCTGTCAATGAGCTGCTGGAGCAGCAGGGCCTCGTCCTGGGCATCACCTGCAAACCGTACGCATATATCCTGCTCCCGCAGGGATATGGTCTGCACGCAGGGATGGCTCTTAAGAATGGACAGCGCCTTGTCTATGTTGGTGAACACAGATATAACCAGCGGGTTGGAGGTATTGACCCTGGACAGGATATCGTCTATATTTCCCTCCAGCACCATCCTTCCCTGGTCTATGATTCCTATATCCGTACAGAGCTCGGACAGCTCAGACAGGACATGGGAACTGATTACTATGGTTTTGCCCGACTCCTGGAGCTCTTTTAATATCTCCCTGAACTCAAAACGGGTCCTGGGATCCAGGCCTGAAGTGGGTTCATCCAGTATAAGGATGGCCGGATCGTGAATCAGGGCCCTGGCCAGGCACAGCCTCTGCTTCATACCCCTGGACAGTCCGTCCACAAAGAAATCCAGCTTATCCTCCAGCCCCACCTGCTCCAGCAGGGCCGTATATCGTTTCCTTGCCACCAGACCGTTTATGTGGTGGCAGGCCGCAAAAAATTCCATGTATTCCGACACGGTCAGGTTATCGTAAACCCCGAAAAAATCAGGTACATAGCCAATCATGGATTTGAGCTTTCCCAGGTCAAAACGGGCGTTCATGCCGTTTATGGTAATCCTGCCTTCCTCTGCCTCCAGGAGTCCTGTCATGATTTTAATGGTAGTGGTCTTTCCGGCTCCGTTGGGCCCCACAAACCCATAGAGGGCGCCGGTCTCCACCGTCATGTCCAGGCCGCTTAATGCGTGGTATTTTCCGTATATCTTGTGTAATCCTCTTATCTCCAGCATTATTTACTCCTTCCTGTGACAGTCAGTATGGGCAGCATGATATTCCAGGTGTAATCGCCTGTGGCATCGTACACATACTTGATGGTCAGGGTGTTGCCCGGAGACAGGTATGGCTCCAGATCTTCCCTGTCATAGGACTGGACATGGGTATCCATGGAATCATAAGTGCCGGTATTGTAATTATAGAAATACATATTGCCGGCAAAGGGCACCGTGTAATAATACCGCATGCTCTGCACCACCTCATCGCTCATCTGGTGGAAGGACAGCTTCTCCACCTCGATGTCATTTCCCAGATAATACTCTAACATAACCGGAGTCAGGCCGTACATGCTGTTGTTGGACTCGTAATACTCGCCGGACAGCACGTTGGGCTGCTTCTGAAGCGCGGACCTGTATATCATGCCATCCTGTTCATAGTTGACATCAATAGAGGATGTAAGCAGGGTGGAACCATACGTCTCATAATTGGAGGACTTTAAAAATTCTGTCTCCTCCTTCTCATTGCTGAATCCCAGTACCCTGGCCTCTGAATGGTAGCCTGACAGATAGCTGCCCATATAGAAGGACAGGAGGTTGGTCCTCTCCAATGCCTGCACATAAGCCGCATCCCGTATATCCTTATCCTCCTTATAGCGGGAAGCCCCTGTAATCTGCTCTGCCATGGCATAGCCAAAATTAGTGATTCCGTATATGACCTTCATGCCGTCCAGGCTTACAGTCTCACCCGGCTCCATGTGGCCAATGAGAATCATCTGATTATACAGAAGTATGGCCACATTGTCCACTTCCTGGCTGTAGTTGTTGGTCAGGGTTCCCGTCACCTTACCGTCAAAGGAATTTACATCGCCTGTAAATCCCTCCTGCTGTCCGTTTTCCGTGCGGCGCTCCATCATAAAGAACTTGGAGTTGAACGCGCCCACATTGTCGGACCTGAGCCTGGTTCCCTCCTCACCGTAATGTATGGTTATGGACGGCGTCTCCTCACCCGTAAATTTGGGCAGGGGCCCCATATTGTAGTAAGCGCTTCCCGTAATGGGGTACAGGGTGTATTCCGGATTCAAAGTTACGGAGTACGGTTTATTATAGGGAGCCCGCATGTTGATGAATGTGGTTTCCGAAATCTCATCCCTGTCCGTATCCTTTATGGTTGCATAGGTAAAGAAGGGGCCTGTGAACCTGGTGCTCATCCCCATGAGAAGGACCATGCCGGTACAGCACAGGGACAGAATCCCCACAGACAGCTGGTAATACTGGCGCATCCCCCTCTGTTTCCAGAAGAAGTAGAGGCCGGGTCCGGCCAGGGCCACATAGGCCACTGCCAGGGTCACATACAGCCCCACCTTTGGAAGGTTATTGATATTGCCTGTATTAATCAGTCCCTGGACTGACCAGAACTGGCTGGATGTGCTGCCGTCCATGGCGCTGGCCAGCCCGTTTATCTTATCTTCACCCAGAAGGGTGGTAAACAGATTGTCAATATAGGAGATATTGGCCTGGCAGAATTCCTCTATGTCCACGAAATCATACATGGCCACGGCTACCAGTCCGCTGCCAGCTGAAACCGATGAGAGGACGGACAGCTCATCGCTGCCCAGCACCTCTGTGCCGCCTTTCAGCATGACATCCGTGCAAACCAGGGGGATGGACGCGCCTTCCGGCCGGTCCACCGCGTATTCCACACCCATGTTGATGACCCGTTCATCCGGTTGGGGAAGAGGCTGCTCCAGAAGTTCCTTTCCAAAGCCCCTCAGGGTATCCTCTCCTCTTTCCCCGGTTCCTATGAGCAGAACGCCGCCTTTGCGGACCCACTCCCACACAGCCTCTATCTGCTGACCTGACAGTTTTCCGGAATCAAAATCCGTTATCAGCAGCACATCCAGCTGGTCCAGTCCCAGTTCCGATGCCGGCAGAGTGGATGCCGTCATCTCGATGGTCTTGGTTCTGAGGGTACTGTAGTTAATGCCCACGCCGTTAAAATACAGAAGCTCCGCCGGACTGTCACTGAGCACACCGATAAAAAGCTCTGCTGTCTCCAGGTTCAGGTTCAGCTTCAGGCGTTTGCTTACCACCTCATCCCCATTCTCATCCAGCAGGCGTACATACATCTGGTCCACCCTTGCCCCCAGCGATATGCTCACTGATTTGTTCACGTTTCCGCCGGGTTCAATTTCAACCGGATACTCATACCGGTATACATCATAATCCAGGTTCATGTTATATCCCTGGAAGTCCGACTCCATGGCCAGAATACACAGGGTTCCATTAAACACCTGGCCGGACTGGCTGGACAGCTCGATTTTAAGGGGCAGGAAACGGCCGCTTTTCGCAGTATTCTGGTAACCGTAGACCACGTCCATGGCCACCGGTGATTCCACGGTTTCCTCCTTGGCAGCCGTGCTGTCCGTCCCCAAGGCCTGGGCTCCCAGGGACTGGACCGTGACAGACGCTGCCAGCATTAAGCCAAAAAGGGTGCTTTTCAGCGCCCTTTTTATTTTCTCTGGAAATATCCGCATGTTACACTTCCTCATCCTATATTCTCCGTTCAAGTCAGCTAATGGTTCCAAAATTCTCTTTATTGATGTCAAAATTCACCTGAAGCTTTACCGTGAACACGGTGCCGTCCAAATCGCTGGTCACATTGATGGTTCCCCCGTGCATGTCCACTATTTCCTTTGCAATGGCAAGTCCCAGGCCCGTGCCCCCCGTACTGCTGGAACGGGACTGTTCCACCCGGTAAAACTTGTTGAATATCAGAGGCAGCTCCTCCGGCGGTATGACATAACCGTAATTTGTAATGGAGACCGTCACCACATCCTCCTGGGCCAGTATCTTTACCAGGACTCTTTTTCCGTCGGCGCCATACTTGATGGCATTGCCAATCAGGTTATCGAACAGACGGGCAAGCAGATTGCCGTCAGCTGTTATGATTTTTACCGGTACATTGCTCTGCAGATCATATGACAGGTTCTTTTCCACAAAGTTCGGGTATGCCTCCTCCAGAAGCTGTCCCAGCAGTTTTACCACATCCAGCTGGGATACATGCATGGATATCCTGCCATAATTGAGCTTGGTAAACCCAAACAGATCTTCAATCAGCTTTTCCAGTCGCCGCGCCTTTCCATATGCAATCTCTATGTACTTGTGCTGCATCTGCGCCGGTATCTTACTGTTGCCGGCCAACAGCTCCAGGTATCCGATGATGGATGTAAGGGGTGTGCGCAGGTCGTGGGCCACATTGGTTATGAGCTCGTTTTTGGTGCGCTCCGATTCCCTCTCCTTATCCATCAGTTCCCGTATATCCTCCACCATCTTGTTAAGGTTGGCAGCCATACTGGAGAACTCGTCATCCCCAATCACATCAATGGTGGTGTTCAGATTGCCTTCTGATATGCTCTGAACCGCATCTGATATATTGCTGATATAGCGGATATAGGGTTCCTGCAGAATCATAAACGTCACCGCGAACAGCACCAGCCCGGATACCACATAGACCAGCACCACCGCCACATGGTAATCCAGCACAGCCTGAAGCAGGCGGTTCATACGTCCGGACTCTTCTATGTATCTGGCGATCATGGACACGTTGGTCACCAGAAATATTTCCACCAGACAGGAAATGACAGCGCTGTACAGAATGTTGGTAACAACCCGGGTATGGTAGCGCCTGCTCATATCACTTTTCAATTTTGTAACCTACTCCCCACACTGTGGTGATGATTTTATTCTGTCTGGTGTCCTCTTTCATCTTACCTCTCAGGCGTCTGATATGTACCATGACCGTATTGTTGGCCTCATATACCTTTTCATTCCACACCTTCTCGAATATCTCGTCGGTGCTGAATACCTTGCCCGGGTTGGAAGCCAGCAGGTACAGGATATCAAACTCAATGGGGGTGAGCTTGATTTCCTCATCGTCCACGATTACTTTATGATTATCCTTATTAATGGTCATTCCCTTAATGGTAATCTCGTTATTGGCCTTTTCCTTGGAAGCGCTGTTTGGGTTTAACTGGGTGTAACGGCGCAGCTGTGATTTGACCCTGGCTGTCAGTTCCAGCGGGTTAAAGGGTTTCACCACATAATCGTCCGCCCCTGTCCCCAGCCCTAATATCTTGTCTAAATCCGTGGACTTGGCGCTGAGCATGATAATCGGAATGTTGTTGGTTTCCCTTATCTTCTTGCACATCTCCAGGCCGTTCATCCCCGGCATCATAATATCCAACAGTACCAGGTGTACCTCTTCTTTGGAAATAATTTCCAGCCCCTTGGCAGCATTCTCCGCCTTAAACACTTTATAACCGTCACTTACAAGATAAATCTCAATCAAATCCGCAATCTCTTTTTCATCATCTACTACCAGGATATTTATATCGGGCATGATGTCCCCTCCTCATATGTTAACTTATATGACCTATTCTAACATAATATATCAAGGTTTTCCTTACTTTTTTCTTGAAATATTGTGGGAATTTCTGTTACAATGCACCGGACCTCCCTATAATGGTAATATCTTCTTTCATTTGTATACATTAAATAAAAATAGACTGAAAAATAGATTTTTTTGCAAATATTTGTGTTCTGTCACAATGGAAAAAGAAGTAAATTATGATATAATTATTTCATAAATATTATAAAAATTTTATAAACTTTTAGGAGGTGAGGATCATCAAGATAGTAACTGTCATGGACAATCTGGCCGGAGAGCAAAAAGCCATGAAGGCAGAACACGGATTGTCCTTTTATGTGGAAACAGGAGATATGCGCATCCTCTTTGATTTCGGAGCAGGCAGGCACGCCCTGGAAAATGCCCTGAGGCTGGGAATCCGGCCGGAACAGGCCGACATTGCAGTGGGAAGCCACGGGCACTATGACCATGCTGCGGGTTACAGGGATTTTGTGGCGGCAGGTCTCAGCTGTCCCCTGGTTACGGGAAACGGTTTTTTTGAAGAAAAGTATGCAAGGAACGGCCTGAAGGCAACCTATCTGGGAACTGGTTTTGACAGCCTGTTTCTGGAGGAGCACGGTATCCGGCATATGGTGTGCGATTCTGTCCTTCCCATTGGCAAGGACTGCTGGGTTATGGGCGGTATAACACGGTCCCATGACTTTGAGACGGTCCCGGAACGTTTTGTGATACGGGACAAAGACGGGTGGAAGCAGGATTATTTTCAGGATGAGGTCTGTCTTGTACTGGAGGACAAAGGTGAACTGGTGGTAATCGTGGGCTGCAGCCATCCGGGCATACTCAACATCCTGGATACAGTAAGTAAGCGCTTTTCCCAGCCCATACGTGCCGTGGTGGGAGGGACCCACCTGGTGGAGGCTGACCGGGAGCGCATACATATGACCCTGCGTACCATGAAGGACCTGGGCATCGGACTTCTGGGCTTTAACCACTGCTCCGGGGAACTTCTGCAAAGCATGATGGCTGAACATACGGAACTGAACACCGTGTATCTGGGCGCTGGCGACTGCCTGTTCCTCTGATACCCGATGCACTTTTAATTTTTTTGATACCATCGGGGATGTATCTCACGGCAGGAGGAATGTATGCTAGAATTTTCCAGTATGGCACAGGATTTCGTGGAGGCCACATCCTCCCTGGTGGGAGGACGCACCATCAATATCATGGACCGGGAAGGTACCATTATCGCCTCCACGGAACAGGAACGCATCGGTACCTTCCACCAGGGCGCGGCTGAGGTCATTGCCACGGGAAAACCGGTTCTTATTGAGACAAAGGATCTGCCCCGGTATCCCGGAGCAAAGGAGGGCTATAACATGCCCATCTTTCTGAAGGACGAACTGATTGGAGTGGTGGGCATCTTCGGATGCGAGGAGCAGATGCTGAACGTGGCCAATCTTCTGAAGGTCTATGTGACACAGCATTTTGCCCAGCAGGCCATGGCCCAGAAACAGAACGTGGAATCTGAGGTCAGAAACCGCCTTCTGAGCCTGCTGCTTCTGGGAGACATCGGGCAGATGGAAACCATTTACCAGCTGTCCGCCCTGATTCCGGTCCAGCTGGCATTTCCTGTAAAGGTCATTATGATACGGGCAGGCAAGCGGAAAAATACCAGGGAGCAGATGAACCATTACACCCAGCTCTTCCAGAACATGATGTGGCAGGGCACCCTGGACCGCTCAAGAGATGTGTTCGGCATCCAGAACAATGACTGCATCATCATTCACAGTGCTCCCAGACATGGGAAAGCGGACGAAGATCTGGACAAAATCATAGCCCAGGTGGTCCGGGAGGAGGGGCTCTGTATTGCTGTCAGCGGCGCCTGCCCACGGCTGGAGGACATTCCGGGCGGTATGAAGGAATCCAACACCCTGATTTCCATGGAGGGCGGGCCGGTCCGTAATCTGGAGGACAGTCAGGTCAAAATTCAGTATCTGATTTACAAGTCCCTGATTCACGGCGGTACGAAGTACGCGGAAATGCTGTACCGGAAACTGACAGCCAGCCAGGATGCCAGGCAGGTCGAGGTCCTTCTGGTGACTGCCAGGGTATATTACCAGGAGAACGGCAGTGTGCAGAAGGCATCCGAGCGGCTTCATCTTCACAAAAACACCCTTCTTTACAGGATGAAACGGCTGTTCCAGCTGCTGGACCTGGAAAATGAGACTCCCTTTACCAGGGAATTCCTGATTCGTCTGATTTTCATGTATCATCCGGTAGATGATATCACCTAAACATATTTGAGGAGGTTTTACAATGTCAGGTTTATTTATATTCTTAGTCATATTTCTGGCCGTAGTATGTATGGTATTGGCCATATCCAAGTTTAACCAGCACCCCTTCATCGTACTTACGGTTATAGCCATTGCTGTGGGCCTGGTTTGCGGAATTCCCACAGAGGAAGTCATCAACACGGTAAAAAGCGGTTTCGGAAACATACTGGCCAGCATCGGTATTGTAATTCTGGCAGGAACCATCATCGGAACCATTCTTGAAAAAACAGGTGCTGCCCTGACCATGGCCAACACCATCCTTAAAATGGTCGGAAAAAAGAACAGCGTCCTGACCATGGCCATCACAGGCTATGTGACAGGTATCCCTGTATTCTGCGACTCCGGCTTTGTCATCTTAAGCCCTATATCAAGGGCCCTGGCCAGCCAGAGCAATGTATCCCTGGCCGTTATGGCCACTGCCCTGTCAGGCGGTTTATATGCAACCCACTGTCTGGTTCCCCCCACTCCCGGCCCCATTGCCATGGCAGGTACCCTGGAAGCCGATCTGGGGCTGACCATACTGGTAGGACTTCTGGTATCCATACCAGCCACCCTGTCGGCGCTCATCTATGCCAAGAAGGTATCCAGCAAAATTGATATTCCCGCCAACCCTGAGTACACAGTGGATGAGCTGCTTCAGAAATACGGCAAGCTGCCCGGCGCTCTTCACAGCTTCTCGCCAATCCTGCTTCCCATCGTACTGATTGCACTTAAATCCGTAGGTGATTTCCCAAGCGCACCCTTTGGAGACGGAGTTGTAAAAATGTTCTTCTCCTTCATCGGTAATCCTGTTATTGCCCTGATTTTAGGCGTGTTCCTGGCCATGACCCTGGTTCCGGCTGCTGAGAAGAAAAATACCTTGTCCTGGATTACAGAAGGTGTCACCAATTCCGCCGGCATCCTGGCCATCACCGGCGCAGGCGGCGCGTTTGGAGCCATTCTTCAGAAACTTCCTATTGCAGATGCCCTGAGCGCTTCCCTTCTGGGCCTTGGCGTAGGCGTATTCCTTCCCTTCATCATTGCGGCCCTGTTAAAGACAGCCATGGGCGCTTCCACCGTGGCCATGATTACCACCTCCGCTATGATTGCCCCGCTGATGCCTGCCCTGGGATTCACCTCCCCGCTGGCAAAGGTACTCGTCATCATGGCCATTGGCGCCGGTTCCATGACCGTGTCCCATGCCAATGATTCCTACTTCTGGGTGGTATCCCAGTTTTCCGATATGGAGACAAAGGATGCTTATAAGTGCCAGACCGGCATGACCGGAGTTATGGGTATCGTGACTATTATAGTTGTATTTCTGCTTTCGCTGGTGTTTGTGCATTAATCAGGATGCAAATTTGTTACATGTTGTAAAAAGAATCCCCAGGCCGGCCCGGGGATTCTTTCTTACACGATTCTATCTTGAATGTTTTTCCTGGAACGTTTCTTTCCGGAACATTCCTAATTACTGCTCATAACCGGCTTAAAGACCCTGCTCCTGGCCGGGTCCTCCTGATCTGCGGATTCCTTAGCCATAAGAATGGCCTCCCGGCAGAACTGCTCCTGGGAATTGACCAGGACCTTTCCCCTCTTGTCTTCCTTCTCGTAGCTGCCGTCCGGCTGAAGAATATGGGCCTTTACATTGTCCTCCAGCTCCACTTCCAGAATATGGATGACCTTTTCCCTTAATACCTCGTCCTCAACAGGGAACATGATTTCCACCCGGCGGTCTAAGTTCCTGGGCATCCAGTCCGCGCTGCCCATGTATACCTCAGGACTTGCGTCATTAAAGAAATAAAAGATACGGCTGTGCTCCAGGAAGTTTCCCACAATGGAACGCACGGAAATATTCTCGCTGAGTCCCGGTACGCCTGCCTTGAGGCAGCAGATACCCCTGATAATCATTTCCACCTTCACGCCTGCGCAGGACGCCTCATACAGAGCTGTGATAATTTCCTTGTCACAAAGTGAATTCATCTTGGCCATAATATGGGCGGGCCTTCCTTCCCTGGCATGTTCAGCCTCCCTGCGTATCATGCGCAGGAACCGTCCCCTGAGCCAGAGAGGGGCCACAGACAGCTTATTCCAGGCCAGGGGCTCGGAATAACCTGACAGCATATTGAATACAGCTGTGGCGTCCTCCCCTATCTGGGGATTGCAGGTAAGTATGCCGCAGTCCGTGTAAAGCTTTGCTGTGGAATCATTGTAATTGCCGGTGCCCAGATGTACATAGCGGCGGATTCCATCTTCCTCCATCCGTACCACCAGGGTAATCTTGCTGTGGGTCTTAAGGCCCACCAGGCCATATATTACATGGCACCCTGCCTTCTCAAGCATCTTTGCCCAGTTGATATTGTTTTCTTCGTCAAAACGGGCTTTCAGCTCCACCAGAACCGACACCTGCTTTCCATTGTCCGCTGCCTCCGCCAAAGCCGCAATAATGGGAGAGTTTCCGCTGACACGGTACAGGGTCTGCTTGATGGCCAGGACCGACTGGTCCCGTGCAGCGCTGCGAACAAAGTTCACCACCGGATCAAAACTCTGATATGGATGGTGAAGCAGGATATCGCCCTTCCTGATATTGGTGAATATATCGTCTTCATTCATAAGGGCCGGCACGGGCTGGGGCACATACCTGGGTGCCTTGAAGAGCTCAAAGCCTTCCAGTCCATACATCTTCATGAGAAACGTCAGGTCCAGAGGGCCGTTGATTTCAAAAATATCCTGGCTGTTTATGGACAGTTCCCTGCGGATGATTTTAAGGAGACGCTTATCCACATTGTCCTCGATTTCCAGACGGATGGCCTCGCCCCACTGGCGTTTCTTAAGCTGCTTCTGGATTTCCTCCAGCAGGTCCACCGCCTCCTCCTCATCTATGGTAAGGTCGGCATTTCTCATGATGCGGAAGGGATGAGAGGCCACAATGTCATAATTGAGGAACAACGAGGGCATGTTCCGCTCTATGATTTCCTCCAGAAGGATGACCACCCTGCGCTCCTTGCCGTCCTCATCTATCTCCCTGGGAAGCTCCACAATTCTGGAAATCACCGAGGGAACCTGCACCATGGCAAATTCCAGCTCCTCATCCTCTCCGCTCTTTTTCCTCAAAAGCGCAGCGATATTCAGCGTCTTGTTCCGTATCAGCGGGAAGGGTCTGGATGAATCAAAGGCCATGGGCGTCAGAACAGGATATACATTCTTCCTAAAATACTCGTCCGTATATGCCGCCTCTTCTTCCGTCATATCCTCATGCTCTGTAATCATGCGCAGCCCATTCTGTCTCAGGGTTGGCACCAGGGAACGGTTGTAGGTTGAATACTGCATCTCCACCAGCTCATGGGTCCTCTCGCTGATTCGGTCCAGCTGTTCCTGGGGCGTCAGACCGGCGATATCGGGCTTGGTGTACTTTGCATGTACCATGTCCTTTAAGGAGGCCACCCTGACCATATAAAACTCGTCCAGATTGGAGGCGGTTATGCTCAGGAATTTAAGACGTTCAAAAAGGGGAATGCTCTTGTCCCTGGACTCGCTGAGCACACGGTAGTTAAATTCCAGCCAGCTCAGCTCACGGTTAACATAATTCGTCGGGTCCGCTGCAAAATCCACAGGGACTGCTTCCGGCCTGACAGCGGCATTTGCCTTAGCCCCAGTCTGTGCCTTAGCTCCGGCACTTATTTTAGCCCCGCTGTTCGCCTTCACCGTATCGTCTGCCTTAACCCCTGCGTTTTCCCTGGATGAGCCGCTCTTTGCCGAAGCAGCCCTTGAGGTATCGGTTTTTTCCGCTCTGTTTTTCTCTACTTTCGCTTTTTCTGTCTTGGATTTAGATGCCTGAGGCTTTCCAGCTGATTCTGCCATATCTACACCCTCCTTTTCTGTCTGAGTATCGGCCTTATGCCAAATATCTCTTCAAAGAAATCCGCCTTCTGTTCAAAGGATGCGGCTTCCAACGCCATATTCCCCGGATAACCGGTGGTGATTACCAGTTCATTTTCCCGGATAGCCATGCGGCAGTCCACCAGCTTTCCCCTGTGGCTGCGGTCCATGGAATTGGCCAGACGCAGGATGGCCGTCAGCTTGGCAATGAGGATGGTGATGGCGTTGCGGCTCATTCCTATATCCTCCTCCTGATGCACCTGGGTCTCCAGCTGTACCTTGTCATAGTCAAAATCACGGATATTATACCGCACCACATTGGCAATGATCTCCCGCTCCAGATGGCTCAGGCCGATGATTTCCGTGGACATGATAATGTTATAGGAGCATTCGTTGGAATTCTTTATGCTTATAAACTTTCCGCAGGCATGGAGCAGCACCGCAATCTGCAGCATCAGCCGTTCCCGCTGCCCCAGTCCGTGGAATTTCTTCATGTTGTCAAAGATACACAGGGCATACTGTTCCAGCACCTGGTTATGGCTGGTGTGGCACTTATAGCGCTTCGCAATGTTCCTGGACGCAGCCAGTATATCGTTCTCAAAGTTATGGCTGAATTTCACTAGCTTGTTCTCGCTGGCATATTCTGCTGCAATGCCGTCACAGAGGCGGATGCCGGGCACCCAGAACATCTCGGCCCCGGTCAGCTCCAGAATCCGTTTGTATACCACCACACTTGGCAGGAGCAGGGACGCATACTCGCTGTTGACCCCGAATCGCTCCTCGATCTGATCCGTTGTCATCTGGCACATGCGCTCGTAGAAACGGTTCATCGTGGCCGCGTCAACCTTATCCCCGTAGGTATTCAGGTCCAGCCTGTTGATAATATAAAGAATGTTCTCACCGATGCCAATGAGGTTTGTGATTTCCCTGTCCTTCAGATACATCTTCCGGAAGGTGAACAGTTCATTGTCCACAATCTCCTCTATATGCTGCTTGTGTTCTTCCACAGTGGCCGGTATCCTGGCTAGCAGCCCCCTTACGCGAAGGGTGCCCAGAGGCAGATTCTGAGTGGTCACCAGGGAATCCTTGTCAAAAAGAGACAGCTGCGCGCTTCCGAATCCCACATCCACGATGGCGGTCCCCTTCTGGATAATTTTATTAAATTCTGCTGCCTTGGCAGCTATGGCCTTATAACTGATGAACCGCTGCTCTGAATTACTGATAATGCGCACGGTAAGCCCTGTCCTCACCCGGATCTGGTCCAGGATAATCTGGCGGTTGTGCGCCTCCCTCATGGCACTGGTTGCATATGCCCTGTAGTCCTTTACCTTATAGGACTTCATAATCTGGACAAATTCCTCCAGTACCTGGCACATCTCCTCCACCAGCTCATAGCTTATCTTACCTGTGCTGTAGGTGTCTTTACCAAGAGCTATTACATGGCGTACGTGGTCAATACGCCGGATTCCTGTCTTATAGGTCATCTCATAGATACCCAGCTCCAGCTCAAATGAACCCACATCAATCGCCGCAAATGTCCGAACTGCCACTTTTCTCAACTCCTTATCGGTCCCTTATAGGTTGACTCATGGTTATTATATACGGCCTCCTCCCATCATACATCGAAAGGCGGTAAAAACTATGTAAAATTTACGTAAAAGAAGTCCCGCACAGAACCTACTGCCTTGCCTTCAGATGGGTTATGAACTGCGCAGCCGTTCTTCCCGACAAACCTCCGTGGCTCAATTCCCACTTGTTGGCCTCGGCAAAAAGCTCCTGCTCCGGCATATCCAGGCCATGGCGATCCGCCAGCGCCTTTACAATGGTCTCAAACTGTCTCTTATCCGGTGAGCCGTAATAGATGGTGACACCGAACCGTGCTGCCAGGGACAGCTTTTCCTGCACCGTATCGTTGTTGTGGAGCTCGTCGTCCAGCTCCCGCTTGTCGCTGAACTTCTCACGTATAAGGTGCCGGCGGTTGGAGGTTGCATAGATGAGCACGTTGCCAGGACGCTTGCCCAGCCCTCCCTCCAGAATCGCCTTCAGATACTTATACTCAAGCTCATAATCTTCAAATGACAGGTCATCCATATAAATAATGAACTTGTAGTTTCTGTCTTTAATCTGCTCCAGCACATCGGACAGCGCCTTAAACTGGTGCTTATATACCTCAATGATGCGCAGACCCCTGCCATAATATTCATTGAGCACCGCCTTGACGCTGGAGGACTTGCCTGTTCCCGCGTCTCCGAAGAGAAGTACATTGTTGGCTTCCTTTCCCTCCACGAAGGCTTCTGTGTTCTCTATGAGTTTCTGCTTCTGAAGTTCATAGCCAACTATATCCTTAAAATATATGTGCTCCACATTGATAATGGGGTCGATGATAACAGGCTGGCCTTCCTCCCTCTCGATGATGCGGAATGCTTTATTGAGCCCGAATTTTCCCACGCCGAATTCCCTGTAGAAATCCACCACATGGTCCTGGAACTCCCCTGCATCCGCAGATTCCTCCAGCTGTACTGCCAGGTTTACAATCCTGTTTCTGACCCGGCGGTTAAATACCCTGCTGTCCTTCCTGGCCGGTTTATAGTCTTCCATCAGGGCCCACAGGCCGGAGGGTTCCAGGTTTCGTATATCGTAATCAAACAGGGCCTTGAAGATCCGGCAGTCCTCCCTGGCCAGCTCATCCAGGGAACCGCCCGCCGGTCCTGTTATCTCACATGTGGTAGTGTATGCATTTTCATTGTTTGCCAGACAGAAGGCCAGGAAACAATGCCAGAGGTTTCCCTCAAATCCGTACTTAACAGCCAGCTCCGTCAGTCGTCCCCCGCAGGACGCACCGTCAGGCTCCTGCCCGCCCTGTGCGTATCCCATCAGATGGGCTATATCACGAAACAGCTCCTGGTGCTCCAGGTTTCTATATATTACTAAATCTTTGATATCCATGACCTTCCTGCCTCCCTAATAATTTCCCAGAATCCTCATGCTGACCGCTTCCTCGGAGATTCCCAACAGTGCGTTGCGGATTGCCGGGTCGCCCAGCGAGCCCTCCACATCCACAAAGAACCGGTATTCCCAGCTGCGTCCCTCTATGGGGCGGGATTCTATCATCAGCATGTTCACATCGTTATAAATAAAGTTTCCCAGCATATTATACAGGGAGCCGCTCTTATGTAAACCTTCAAAGCAGATGCTTACCTTTCCCGCATCCTTCCTGTACATGGGTTTCCTGGCAACGATAATGAACCTGGTGGTATTGTTCTTATTGTTGTTGATGGAGGCCTCCAGAACCTTAAGGCCGTAAAGTGCTCCTGCCGTGGGACTGGCTACCGCTGCCTGGGATACTTCCCCCTCTTCCAGTACTTTCTTGGCTGCCCCGGCTGTATTCTCCACACTTATCTGGCTCCACTGCCTGTGGGCGCCCAGATACCCTGAACACTGCATCAGTCCCTGGGGATGGGAATATACACGCCTGATATCCTCCAGGGAGGCCTCCGGCAGGCCTAAAAGCGCGTGGTCCACTGCCACCTTTGTCTCTGCCACAATGTATATGTCATGCTTCAGCAGATTATCGTAATTGTCAATCACGGCCCCTGCCAGGGAATTCTCGATGGGAAGAACTCCATAATCAGCCCTTCCCTCCTCCACCTCTATCATGGCATCCTCAAAGACCGGAACATGGTATACATCAGCATCTTCCCCAAAATACTGGAGGGCTGCCCTGTGGCTGTAGGCCCCCTCCACTCCCTGGTAGACAATGCGCGCACCTTCCCTCTTCAGCTCGTCCACCATGGTAAATCCGGTATCACCGCCCTTGCCATGCTCCGCCAAAAGACGGTACTGCAGCCTGCGGCTGATGGTCATAATCTGTGAGAAGAGCTCATGCACTCCCTTCCGGTTGAATTCACTGTGGGCCATGGCTGCCACTGCGGCCAGCTTCTGCTTTTCCCGCTGTCCGTCGTATACAGCCTTTCCCGTTCCAATCTTAAATTCCGCCACCTGGCCGCAAAGCTCCATCCGCTTTTCAAACAATTCCACCAGCCTGGTATCTATCTCATCCAGCTGGCCTCTGATTTCCTGTAAATCCAGATTCTCCATGGTTATTTATCCTGCTCCTGTTCTTCCTTCATCTCTTTCAGCATACCCTCTATCACATCCCTTGTATATGCCCCTGGAAACTTGCGTTTTTCAGCCGGAAGCTCCTTGATATAGATAGGTTCCCCGTAGCGTATGCACACATGGCTGGGCTTTACGAAGGGCAGGTGCTGTTCAAATATCTCTGCCGTACCCGTGATGGCCACCGGTATAACAGGACATCCGCTTTTCTGCGCAATCTTCAGACTTCCCTCATGGAACGGCAGAAGCCGGGTCAGCTCCTGGTTCTCATTGCGGGTTCCCTCCGGGAATATCCATATGGATACGCCGGATTTCACCTTCTCGATGCCTTCCAGGATGGTCTTTAAGCCCTCCTTTATATCCACGCGGTCCAGGAAGAGACAATTGACCCTCTGCATCCAGGTGCGCAGAAGGGGTATCTTTAACATTTCCTTCTTAGCCACAAACCCGGTCAGCCCCGGAACCGTCATATAACCCACCAGTATGTCAAAGTAGCTCCTGTGGTTGCCCACATAGAGGACAGCCCTGTCTGACGGTATGTTCTCCAGCCCCTGCACCTCATATGTAACGCCTGCCAGCTTCAATATAAAACGGAACACCCCCTGAATCTTTCCAAGACTCACTTTCTGGACTCCCACAGGGTCCGTTTTGGCCCTGAACCTGAGTACGGCCAGTAACGGCACGGAAAAAATCAGGTATAATATGACAGTCATGGCCACCAATATAATACGTATCATTGCCTTCTCCTTTATACATCCTTATTTATATGTCAAGAAATGTTTATTTTCCATTATATCAAAAAGGACGGCTTAAATACAATACCCTGCAACCAGGTTTGTCATTTAATCGCCGCCCTTGGGCTTTGTGAGATATTCAAACAGGAGACCTGTCATAAACCAGAGTGGTGCGAACTTGAGCCGTATGACCCCGCCCACATTATCGGGCCACAGGGAGTAGTCCCATGGACAGATTCCTATACTGGTAAGCCATATACCGGTTATATATTCCGCAATAAAAATCAGAACCATATAAATCAGTCCGTGCCGTATGGACCGGCCAACACGGCTGAGCCTGTCCTGACCTGCGTCCTCCAGTCCCGGAAGACCGGTAAGCCAGCTGTCTATGAACCGGCTTATGGGAAGCAGGAGAGCTCCCATGCCATAGATGGGAAACATGATAAGGGAGGTACGGCCTATAAGCCGCCAGTCCCCGGCCATGATGGAGTCCACTGAGGTAAACATGACCTCCAGACACCATCCTGCGATTCCGCATCTGCAAAAGTTAAGAAATAATTCGTATATTTTATTTTCGTGGTTGATTTGTCCTGTCTGCGCTCTCATAGCCATTAGTATGAGCCTGTGCAGCTGCCTTCTATTCGCAGACAGCTGCTTTTCCAGAACTTTCCGTGTTCCCGGGGCAGGGATTTACCAAGCTGCGGGGATTTTCCCTCTGAAGGGTTCCGGCATCCCCGGGAATCCTCTACAACAGCGGCGACAAAAGGCGGCTGGACTGTTCCTTTATGCGCATCCACAGATTCCTGTCCGCATACTCTTCCCTGGTGATTTCCCGGCAGTGGGGCAGGTCATTCATAAAGGCCTCCTCCAGCTGGCCCGTGACTTCCTCATCATAAATGGTGGCATTGACCTCAAAGTTCAGTTCAAAACTTCGTATGTCCATGTTGGCTGTTCCATAGCAGCTCACCCTTCCGTCTATCATAATGCCCTTGGAGTGAAGGAATCCGTTTTCATACACGTAAACCCTGGCCCCATAGTCCAGAAGCTCCCCTGCATAGGAACAGGTAGCCCAGTACACAAAGGGATGGTCAGGCTTGCAGGGAATCATCAGCCGCACATCCACCCCTGAAAGGGCCGCAATCTTAAGGCTGGAAAATATGGCGTCATCCGGTATGAAGTAGGGAGTCTGTATATAGATATGGTGCTTTGCCTTGTGAAACAGCTCCAGGTAATTATTCCGTATATGGGGCTCCCTGGTATCCGGTCCGCTGGTAATAATCTGCATGCAGACCATCTCGTTTACATGGTCCGGGTCCGGCCACACAGCATGAATCTGGCCGTTCAGCCGGCGTCTGGCATACTCTGCCTCCTCCCCGAAGTAGCGGATTTCCTTAAACAGGTTCTCCCCTGTCACGTAGTTCCAGTCCAGCGCAAAACGGATCTGCAGACTGATGGCTGCCTCCCCTTTTATTTCCAGATGGGTATCACGCCAGTAGCCAAACTTGGGGTCCCGCGATATATATTCACGGCCTATGTTAAAGCCACCCACAAACCCTGTGTTGCCGTCCACCACCACGATTTTCCGGTGGTTTCGGTAATTTACCCTCAGGTTAAGCCATCCCAGGAAGGGAGGAAAGAATACCCCCACCTTGATCCCCGCACTGCGCATCTGGTCCCAGCGCTTCTTCGGCATGAAGCGGCCGCCCATGCCGTCGCACAGGATTCTCACTTCCACGCCTTCCCTCACCTTATCCAGAAGAATGGGGACAATGGAGTCAAACAGCTCATCGTTCTTGATGATATAGTACTGTATGTGGATAAACCTGCGGGCCTGGCGCAGGGCATTTCTCAGGGCCTCAAATTTAGCCTGCCCGTCCGTGTATATCTGCACCTGGTTGTTCACCGTAAGCACAGACCCCGATGTCTCCAGATTATAGATAATCAGGCTCTTAAAATCTCTGGACATGGGGTCCATCATTTCCTCCGGCATGTCGTCGGAGCGTATGATGTCTTCCTGGCTTTTGACCGGCAGGTTCAGCCTGTCGCTGACTTCCTTCACCCGGAACATCCTGCTCTTCTTCATATCCTGGCCAAAGAGCAGGTAAAAGACGATTCCGAACACCGGGATGAAGTACAGGGCCAGAAGCCAGGTCCAGACACTCCTGGGGTCCCTGCGCTGAAAAAATATGATAATAATTGAAAATGCCAGATTGATATACAGCAGGTGGTCCAGCAGCCATCCCCATACCGTCAGTACCGTACTCCAGATTAATTCCATTTTACAGCCTCTCTCCTAATCTGATGCTTCCGTTATATTCCCATCCTCGTCAATATTCAGTTTCACGGTGCAGTACCGGTTTTCATATTTCAGGACCTGCAGGCGGCCTGTGGCCAGATCCGCCTCCACAGAGACGATTCTGGCTCCCTTCTGCCCACCGGATATATAGTCCTTTAACGGCCCGTCGGAATTGCTGAGATCCAGGCCCATTAGCCTGAGAAGCATTCCTCCGGTCAGCTTACCCTTTTCCTTCTCGTCATTCAGATAACGCTGGACCGCGTCCACGCAAATCCGGGCCTCTGTCTGTGCGGTTGCCTCATGGGCAGCGTTTATATAGTTCATCATATTAGGCACCGCGATACACAAAAGTATGGACAGGATTGCAACCACCGCAATCAGTTCCACCAGAGTAAACGCACAATTTCCCTTTTTCTTCATGTCCTTTTTCCTCATATCTTATGCTTCCCGCCTTAAGCCTCCGATAATGGCTCATTGTACCACATATAGGATTTAATTTCCAGACTCAATCCTGCCCTCCCCGGTATCGCCGTCATAAACGGCTTTATACGTTTTGCCGTTTATCTGGCCTTCCCAGTAGGCGCTGTTATCATTCTTGTCAAAATGGTACTCCTCTTTCTCAGATTCCTTTATGACGCCCGCGTCCAGCATGTCCTGCTGTGCCTTTCCCAGTGTATAATTGGATCTGGCATTGGATATGGCTACCTGCTCCGCTGATTTGTCCTGGATTCCCCGGTAGGAAGGCACTGCTATGGCCACCAGTATTCCCAGTATGGCAATGACACAGATTAGTTCCACCAGCGTAAATCCTTCCGTTCTCTTCTTTCCCTTTTTCATATGTATACTCATTATCATGACTCCTCTTTTCTTTTGTACGATTGCAGCTCCCTACTGGACGGAATACAGTATTTTCTCAGCCTCCTCCATATCGGTTTCTCCGTCGGCAGCCATCCTCAGGACATGGTCCCTTAGAGGCATGGAGCCTTTCTTTTCCTGGTATTTGCGGATGGATGAAAGGGGCTCATTATCAAGTATCATGGCCTTAATCTGTTCATCCACATCCATTATCTCATAGACCGCTGTCCTCCCGGTATATCCCGTACCCCCGCAAAGAGGACAGCCCGCAGACCTCCACAGCCTGTCTGGAATATGTCTCCCCCGCTCCGCAAATATCCTTTGCTCCCGCTCGTCCGGCTCGTAGGGCTGACGGCAGTTGGGACAGAGCAGCTTTACCAGTCTCTGGGCTATGATTCCGGACAGGGAAGCCGCTGCCATATAAGGAGGAACTCCCATATTGCGGAGTCTGTGAATGGTGGAAGCGCAGTCATTGGTATGAAGGGTGGACAGGACCAGATGTCCTGTGATGGCTGCCCTGACTCCGATGGCCACTGTCTCCTCATCCCTCATTTCGCCTACCATGATCACGTCCGGGTCCTGTCTTAAGATGGATCGCAGGGCAGACGCAAATGTAAGGCCGGCTTTGGAATTGACCTGAACCTGGGTAATTCCGTCCATAACTTTCTCAGCCGGATCCTCCACTGTAACTATGTTGATCTTCTTTTTCACCATCCGGTTTATGGCAGCGTACAGGGTGGTTGTCTTTCCGCTTCCAGTGGGACCTGTCACCAGGACCATACCGTGAGGCGCCTTAAGGATATGCTCAAATACAATCCTCTGTTCTTCCTCCATTCCCAGACGCCTTATATCCATCAGCGAGTTATTCCTGTCATTTCCCAAAAGCCTGAGAACTGCTTTCTCTCCATAAATGGAGGGAAGGGTGGAGATTCTCAGGTCCGTGGACACCTCACCCCGCTCATAATGATATTTTCCATCCTGCGGAAGACGCTTTTCCGCAATGTCCATACCGGCCATCAGCTTAAGCCTGGTTATCATGGGACGGTGATATTCCATTTTAAGCGTAGTATGGACCATTAGGTCCCCGTTGATTCTGATGCGGATGACCAGATCATTCTTTCCCGGCTCCACATGAATGTCACTGGCATTTTTATGGAAGGCCTCCTCTATGACCGTATTGACCATGCGTACCACAGGAGCGCTTTCCACCCGTTCCATGAAGGCCAGCTCTGAAACAGAGGCTTCCGCAGCCGCGCCAACTCCCACACCGGGCCTCTCCATTGAAACATATGGATTCTCTCCGTATACGTGCTCCGGTGCGGAACCATAGGCCTTTTTAAGCGCCTGCTTCAGTTCCTTCTCCGGCGCCAGCACTGCCCTGACCTTCATACCGGACAGGGTTTCCACCTCATCCAGCACATCGGGAGACACCGGATAGGCTGCCGCCACTATAAGACACTCTTCCTCAAAACTCATGGGAAGAATCCGGTTTCTCACGGCAAAGGACGGCTCAATCACGGCCGCTGACTTACGATCAGCCTTGAGAGGGCCAAAAGGCGCCACCTCCATATGGTCCCTGGCAGCTGCACAGGTCAGCAGTGCTGCTTCTGTAACATAACCGAACTCTGTCAGTATTTCCTCAATGGAGCATTCCAGCCTTCCCTGCTTAAGACGCATGGCGCGGTCCAGCTGGCTCCGGGTCAGATATCCACTGTCAATCAACAGGTTTTCTATAGGTATTTTATCTGGCACTGTTGTCTCCTCTCCCTTCCATATGGTATACTTTCGCCAGGCAGCAGTTTATGACGGAAGCGAGGTAATACCATGGTTTTTATCTATTTTGTATTATACGGACTGTTAGGCGCAGTGACAGGCAGCTTTCTGAATGTCTGTATCCTGCGCATACCTGCAAACCAGAATTTTGTAACCGGGCGTTCCCACTGTCCGGCATGCGGCCATGTACTGGCCTTTTACGATATGGTTCCTGTTCTGTCCTGGTTATTTCTAAAGGGCCGGTGCCGGTATTGCAGGGCCCCTGTTTCCATTCAGTATCCGGCTGTGGAGCTTCTCACTACATCTGCCTTTCTCCTGTGTCTCCTGGCAAAAGGGCCAGGTATGGAGTCAGCCCTTATGTGTATGTTTTCCAGTATTCTTATTACAGCTGCATTTATAGACGCACGGCACATGTACATACCTGACGGCATCCATATCCTGATTCTTATTCTGTGCTGTATCTCACTGGCAGCCGGATCCGGACCCGCCATTATTAACCGGCTGGGCGGCTCCCTTCTGGCAGGCGGTTTCCTGGCTCTTGTAAATCTGCTTAGCCGGGGAGGCGTTGGCTGGGGCGACGTAAAGCTCTTTGCTGCCAGCGGTCTGCTGATTGGCGCAGCTCCTGCAATAACGGCCCTTCTGATGGGCTATGTCGCAGCAGGCCTTTGGTATGCAGTTCCTCTTGTGCGGGGAAGGGTTGGCCGAAAGACGCAGATACCTATGGCCCCGTTTTTTGCAGTGTCCCTGATGGTATGCGGTCTTTGGTTCAGACAGCTGTTCCTGTGGTATCTGGGTTTTTTCCGGTAATGGACCACACCCGTTTCATTTCTCATGGTCAGCTGCCTTCATAATAGCGGTATACACCGTTTCCATTCAGATAAACTTTTACTTCCGGGTCATCCCCTCTGCTGGAGCGGTACGGTTTGCCAATGACCATCACGGATCCGTCCCGGTCATCAAATACAATGTCCGCCATCATGGAAAAGCTGTACCCGCTGCTCTCTACCCTGGTGCGGACCGTGGCCAGGGATTTAAGGGGATGCGCTGTCAATGTAATGTCAATTGTTGTTGTGCTGTCTGTTATGTTACTGTCTGTAGTAAAACCGTCTGCCGCAGGGGCATCCGCCGCACCATCATCTGTGCCGCCGGAATCCTCTGAACATCCCTTTCCGCGGACCACATATTTCTTGTTCCCCAATGCATGGTACAGATACCGTTCCCAGCGAAGTTCTTCCTCTGCATCCGTTGTATCCGTGTCCTCCTCCGAAGAAAAGGATTCTGCCTTAAGTTCCCCATCTTCCCCTTCCTCAGCCTCTTCTTCGTCCATCATTGCATCAAATTCTTCCCTGACCCTGTCGCAGTCTTCCTGGAAATTCTGCCAGATCAGATTCATGGCCGGGGACTCCCCACTGCTTACTGCCTCGCAGAAGGAGCGGTGGATGGTCTTGGCGGAGAGCTGGGCCTCCATATAGCGCCTGTTTTTCAGGGCAGCTTTCATATTGTACCGGGAAATAGCCATATATCCGCTGGACAGCACAGCTAAAAGCGTCATGAGCAGTACCACATACATCAGGCTGCTTCCACGGGTATGCCCATTATTTTTTCTTACTGTTCTTCTCCTGCCCATCATGTCCCGCCTTCCCAATCCATGGTATAACCATACATGGAACCGATGGCCGTCTTCTGCTCATATATAACATCCCCGTCCTTCTTCACCTTTATGCTCACTTTGGCCCGCGTATTCTTTGTTCCGCTAAAATCCAGCTCTAATTCCATACCGCCCAGTTCCGCCACTTCTAATTCCTCGGCGGAGATACTCGGCCAGTCCTCCACCGGCGGCAGTTCTTCATAATATGACCTGCCCTCCTTAATATCCGGAATCTTCTCTCTGTCCCTTACATAGTACGATATCACACCTGTATCTTGGTAATCGCAGAAAAATACATAGCCGTACCTCAGCTTTTCCTCCAGACCGCGATACGCCTCGCTGCACATGGCCTTTGCCTGGGAAAGCCGGTCCAGCTCATAATACAGCTTCATCTGCGGATGGATGAAACCGGAAATAAATACAGCCAGGACTGCGGCAATGGCCAGCGCAGCCACTGTCTCAATCAATGTAAATCCTCCGTTGTTCTTCCCTGTCCTGCTTTCTTTCGCCATATTCCCCGCCTTTATCTGTGCCTGTAAAATGTCATATGGTTGCCTGTATCCTCCTCCGATTCAGTGATTTCATACTGTTCAAATATTTTCCCGGACTCCGTTCTCTTCTTCCAGGCCAAACTCCACTGCAATGGTTTCTCCCGTAGGCTCTCCCTCCCCTTCGCCGGCCAAGGCGCTGAGGTTATAATTAGACTGTTCCAATCTCTGCTCCCCGGACAGCTGGCCTGCATTGGCAGCCGTCATCATCAGAAACCCTGTACAGACAACTGCCAGGAGGGCAGTTGATACCACAATCTCAATCAGAGTAAACCCTCCTCTGGATGACCTGTTAACCGATTTCTTCATAATAATACCTGACCTCCACGATTCCCTTCATTCCCTGATACGTTTCCTGTCCATCCTCTCCGCTCTCATACACAGCTTCCACATCCATAAAGCTTACCAAAACACTTTTCTGTTCCCTGTATATTTCATCTGCAAACGTCATCACACCCTTTGGGTCCGGACATTCTATTTCCATGGTAATGACTGATTCCTTTACCGTCCTGCCAGCTGGCCCGCTTTCCACGGCCGGCTTCCCGCTTTCCTCCGGGTCATCGCTTTGCGCGTCATAGGTTTGCGTGTCATAGGAAATTTCTGCCGCAGCAGCTCCGCCTATACTCATGCGGCGTATGCTTACCCCTGCCCTGGCTGCCATGTCCTGCAGGCTCCTGTCCATAAAAATATCATCAATATCCCGGTAGAAGAAATCCTCTGTATTCCTTAAACGCTCCCATTCCTTTAACTTCTGTTCCAGTTCCTCATAATGGCTCAGATAAAATTCCATTTCCTCCCTTTCCTGATTCCCGCTTTCCATCAGCTCCATGGACTTCCGGTATCCGGCGCGGCACGGCCAGATAAATACTTCCAGCGCCACAGCCCAGATAATGATGGTGAACAATACACCTATGAGAAACCGCTCCCTGCTACTGAGCTTCATCCTGTCCTCCCATTCCCAGAGTTCCGTAAACAGTTGCGTATATCCGCTCTGTCTCCCTGTCCTCTGCGCTCTTTTCCCACAGGCTGTGTCCTACCTGCCTGAAAATCCCGGAATGTTCCACCCTCTCCACGTAGGCCGGTACATCCTCAGAACGATCCATGGACACCACCATCTGAAGGTAAGGCCCCTCGCCGTCAAAGGAAATGGATTCAATTCTCATCTCCGGATTCATGGCCTCTGTAAATGCCCTGAATTCATTCATGCCCAGCAGATTCTTTCCGGCCAACAGCGCCTTCTCTGTCCGTGTTTTCTCCCTGTCAGCCGACATTTCACCTATTCTTTCTTCCATCTCCATGGATTTACGGACACGGGTCTTATACTCTGTTCCTTCCATGGCATACTCTGTCCTGGCCAGCGCTTTCCCTGCCGCATGGTCCACATAGGCCGCGTGAAAGGACAGTCCCGCCGCCGCCAATCCATTGGCAAGCAGGAATAAAGCCCAGCCTCTGGTCATAAACGGCCCGCGGCCCAGAATAGAGTTCTTTCCATCCTCATATCCCCGTTCCTCCAGTTCCAGAGCCTTTCTCTTTCCCTCCAGGGAACCAGCCACACAAACTGCCAGACATACAGCGTCCACTGGTTCCGGCATTCTGACACTGCAAGGTATCTTAAACCGTCCGGACATATATTCAGCCGCTGCCTGTGCGTCAGGAATACAGGATGTCATGAGTACCATACAATCCGGGACAGGAACATCTGACGCCGCAGTACAGTCCTGTATCAGCTCCTCCACCTGCTCCGCCATCTCTTCACAGAGCATGTCCACTGCTCCCTCCCGCAGAAAACAGCCGGCCTTCAGGCCTGTCATACGGCATGCCAGACAATGTCCGCCTGACAACACATAAAAGCCCATGCTGGCCTGGTTCACATCCAGCAGAAGAACCCGCTCTTCCCTCCATAGCTCCCTGGCCATAATGGCCATACAGTCAGGCAGGACCAGGACACGGCCGCATATCATCTTCCCGTCCTCCACGGCCTTCTTATACGCATCCAGACTGCGCTGTTCCATATAGTAGGCAGTAACATCCGCCATTGTCCTGCCGGTTTTCGCCCTCAGATCCAGGGCTGCTGCATGGTTTCCAAAATCCGGGTCCAGCAGGGACATCTCATTGACTGCCATTCTTTTCATGGCGTTCTTTCCTGCCTTTGGAATGGCAAAGCTCATCATCCTGACATCCCGTCCAGCTATCAGATTGACACGTTTCCCCTCCATGCCGTATTTTTCAGCAAGACGCGTCAGGGCCGATGCCACATCAGGCACCGGCTCCACGAATTCCCACTCCACTATTTCCAGGCAGCGGCGAAGCCCGGAACCCGCACACCGTTTAAACCTGCCGCGGACATAACATATCCTGTCCTCTTCCAAACATATGTAATATTCCATTTTCTACCTCTTACAGCATTGACGAGTACATGTTAAATACAGGCATCATGATGGCCATGACCACACTGCCTACCACCAGGGCAAGTATGAGAATCATGGCTGGCTCCAGAAGGGCAATCATCTGGTTGACTGCCCTGGCTGCCTCCTTTTCATAAAAACTTCCCGCATCCTCCAGCACCATATCCAATGCGCCTGATTCCTCTCCTGCTGCCACCATAGAGATGAGCACCGGCTGGAACAGATTCAGCTCATCCAACGCCTGGGACAGCATCACGCCTCCTTTTAAGCTCTCCGCAACCTGGACCAGTCCCTTCTCCACATATGAGTTTCCCATGACCCGCCCTACGGTGTGCATGGCATCCAGAATTCCAATTCCGCTTCCGTAAAGCACGGCAAAGGCAGATGCAAAGCGGGATGTATATACGGTGCTTAAAAGTTTTCCTATTATTGGAGTATACAGCACAGCCCGGTCTGCCTGCAGCCGGACAAAAGGACATGTTAGAATCCCCTTGAACAGGGCCATCAATACCAGAATAAGCATAATGTAGAGAACCCCGCGGCTGCGGAGGCTGAAACTGAGCCTCATCATCATCCGGGTAATCCAGGGCAGCTCCTGCTCCTGCAGCATGGAGGCAAACTGCGGAAGAACCGTGGTCAGCATAAATACGGCGGCTAACACGGTAATAGAAAACAATATGACCGGATACGTCATGGCCGCCCGCACCTTGCCATTTAATTCTTCCTCCCGGCCGTAGTACCCCGCCATCTTATGGAGCAGTTCATCCAGCCTTCCGCTGGACTCGCCCGTGCGCGTCATATAAACCAGCAGATTAGGAAATACTCCCTTCATCTCCTCCATGGCTTCTGACAAGGTACGTCCCTTGTGTATGCTCTCCCTGAGTCCGGCAAGCGTCACCTTAAGGGTCTTATCCCTGGCAGACCCCGCGCTCACCTCCAGAGCTCTGGACAGCGGCACTCCGGCTGTCAGCATGGCTGCTAACTGCCTGCACAGCAGAGGAAGCTGTCTCTGATTCAGCTTTGCCGGACGCGCTGAGGGTGTCCGCTCCAGCGAGCTGTATTCATAACAATAGAGTCCCCTGGATTTAAGTATGACGAAAAGAGCCCGGCCGCTGTCTGCCTTCTCGGTTCCACAGTGAACTCTTCCATCTTCACTTTTCGCCCTGTATCTGTAACGCGGCATGGTTCCCCTCCCCCTTTCCATATGGCATTCATATGTACAAAACCGGCTTTATCTGATATAAGTCAGACAAAGCCGGCCGCAAAACACTTATATATGATTTTATTAACGGAAACTATTCTGAGTCGGCTCATATTGGTAGCCAATACCAGACAGTACAGATATAATTCTGGACTTATCCGCATCCAATGCCTGGCACATCTCGTCCAAAGAACTATAATTGTCACGGAGCTGCGTGTTTACATAACTCAGCAAAATAACTGGGTCTTTCGGAATGGTACTCACAATTTTTACCTGCTTTCTATTACCTCATATTGATTAAATCCACATCAAATACCCTATATCTAGTTCTATTCCGGCTATAGGTACACCGGCTTTCAGCAGAAACGATTATATCACCTGCAAGTAACGTTTTCAACATGAAATTAGGGTATTTTCCCTACTTTTTTCGTCATTCCCAGAAGTTGATGTAATTATATTTCTTCATTAGAAATTTTCTGAAAAATACCTCCTAATTTATGGAAAAAAGCAAGGGAGAGAACCTGTTTGCGCAGATTCGCTCCCTCACCTGTATCTTCATATATATTTATCTAACATCATTCCACATATGCAATCAGCCGTGTTTTGTCCTCGTCCACATCTATGACAATGGTGCTTCCTTCCCTGACTCCGTCACCCAGTATAATTCTCGCTGCCAGGGTCTCCACATTCTTCTGGAGATAACGTTTCAGGGGACGGGCACCATAGGCCGGATCATATCCCTTATCCGTTACGAATTCCTTGGCTCCCATTGTCAGCTCTATGGTCAGTTCCCTGTCGGCCAGACGTTTATTCAGGTCTGCCACACAGAGATCCACAATTCTTGCGATATCCATTCTGGTTAAGGGCTTAAAGAGTATGGTTTCATCCAGACGGTTTAAGAACTCCGGTCTGAAATGGGCGCGAAGCTCATCTATAACCATATTTTCCACCTGGGGCCTGATGTTTCCGTTCTCATCAATTCCTTCCAGCAGATACTGGGAACCGATGTTGGAGGTGAGGATAATGATGGTATTCTTAAAGTCCACGGTCCTGCCCTGGGAATCCGTGATACGTCCATCATCCAGGACCTGCAAAAGTACGTTAAACACGTCCGGATGGGCCTTCTCCACTTCGTCAAACAGCACCACGCTGTATGGTTTGCGGCGCACGGCCTCTGTCAGCTGTCCTCCCTCGTCGTATCCAACGTATCCTGGAGGCGCTCCGATAAGACGCGACACGGAATGCTTCTCCATGTACTCGCTCATATCAATCCGAATTATGTTGGACTCGTCGTCAAACAACGCCTCGGCAAGGGCTTTGGCCAGCTCCGTCTTACCTACACCGGTAGGCCCCAGGAACAGGAAGGATCCGATTGGCTTGGTGGGGTCCTTGATGCCTGCCTTGGAACGGATGATGGACTGGGTTACCAGCTGCACGCCTTCATCCTGGCCCACCACACGTTTGTGAAGAACCTCATCCAGATGCAGGGTCTTGCTTCTCTCACTTTCTGTCAGCTTGGCAACCGGTATTCCGGTCCATTTGGATACGATTCTTGCAATCTCATCCTCTGAAACGCTCTCCCTCACAAGGCTTAAGTCCTCATTGCGGATGCGTTCCTCTTCCGCCTGCAGCTCCTTCTGAAGCTCCGGCAGTCTGCCATACTGCAGCTCCGCCGCTTTATTCAGGTCATACTTCTGCTGTGCGTCCTGAATCTCCCTGTTTACACTCTCTATCTCTTCCCTGAGGGACGAAAGACGGTCCACACTGGCCTTTTCATTCTCCCACTGGGCTTTTTTAGACGCGAACTCATCGTGAAGCTCAGCCAGCTCTTTCTGGAGATCCGCCAGGCGGTCCTGGCTCAGACGGTCTGTTTCCTTCTTAAGGGCTGCTTCCTCTATCTCCATCTGCATGATTTTCCTGGACATCTCATCCAGCTCCGCAGGCATGGTATCCATCTCAGTCTTAATCATGGCGCAGGCTTCATCCACCAGGTCAATGGCCTTATCAGGCAGGAAACGGTCGGTAATATACCGGTCGGACAGGGTGGCTGCACTCACCAGAGCAGAGTCTGTTATCTTCACTCCATGGAATACTTCATAGCGCTCCTTAAGTCCCCTCAGTATGGAGATAGTATCCTCCACCGTGGGTTCATCCACCATCACCGGCTGGAATCTTCGTTCCAGCGCAGCGTCCTTCTCTATATACTGGCGGTACTCATTGAGTGTGGTGGCGCCGATACAGTGAAGCTCTCCCCTGGCCAGCATGGGCTTTAGCATATTGCCCGCGTCCATTGACCCCTCTGTCTTACCTGCCCCCACAATGGTATGCAGCTCATCAATGAACAAAATAATCTGCCCGTCGCTCTTTTTTACCTCTTCCAGCACAGCCTTCAGCCGTTCCTCAAATTCACCCCTGTACTTGGCTCCCGCCACCAGGGCTCCCATGTCCAGGGCAAAGAGCTTCTTATCCTTCAGTCCGTCCGGGACATCCCCCCGCACGATTCTCTGGGCCAGACCTTCCACCACGGCTGTCTTGCCCACGCCGGGCTCACCGATAAGCACCGGGTTGTTCTTCGTCTTACGGGAGAGGATACGGATAACATTACGAATCTCGCTGTCACGGCCGATAACCGGGTCCAGCTTCTGGTCCCTGGCCCGCTCCACCAGGTCATATCCGTATTTGGCTAATGTATCATAGGTGGCCTCAGGATTATCGCTGACCACCCTCTGGTTGCCCCTTACTGTGGACAGTGCCTGAAGAAATGTCTCACGGGTTATATTATATAACTTGAATAACGCCTTGATTTCCTTATTGGGATGCTTTAAAAGAGACAGGAACAAGTGCTCCACGGATACATATTCATCACCCATGGCCTTTGCCTCGTCCTCTCCGCTTATGAGCACCTTATTCAAATCACTGCTGATGTAAAGCTGGCCGCTGCCGCTTACCTTGGGCAGATGCTCCACTGCCTGCTTTGCCTCATTGGAAAACATATCTCCCTGTATTCCCATCTTGGTAATCAGCTTAAGAATCAGGCTGTCCTCCAGGGTCAGCAGGCTGTACAGAAGGTGCTGCTCATCAATCTGCTGGTTTCCGTATTCATATGCCAGCTTCTCACAGTTCTGAACTGCTTCCATTGACTTCTGAGTAAATTTATTAATATTCATTGCCCATTCCCCTTTCTTCTCTGCCGCCTCTGACCAGAATGCCTGTGTGTATCCTCCGGAAGCAGCGGCCTACGGAATTGTGCTTTGTCATCTTTGTTCTAGTCGTACTATAACACATGTTGTTAGCACTGTCAAGGGTCGAGTGCTAATTATTTTAAATAAAAAATGCCGCGGCACAGTCCTTATCTGTCTGTGCCGCGGCCAGCTGCATCTTCTCTACTTCACGCCGGTAGCTGTAATTGTCTTGTTTGTAAGGGTTCCCTCGTAGATAACAGTTGCGGTATCCCCTACCTTCAGTTTGTCAAACATGCCTTCTTTTCCCAGGAAGGTAAACAGGGTATTCTCCGGGTCCGCTGTGTCGATGACCACATAATCCGCCCCAACTTCTGCCACCTTGCCGGAAAGAGTATTGATCTTAGCGTCTTCTGAGTCCATGGCATCCTCGGTCACAATTTTGGTGGCCACCGGTTTGTCGGTCTCGTCTTCCAGGTCCCCGTAGTAGGTCACATCTGCCTGTACTCCGGACTTGATGCCGTCCTTGGATACCTTCTGCGCAATCTTGGTGTTAAAGGTATATGTACCCTCGTCCGTGGTCAGGGTCAGGGTATTGTCGTCTGCTTTCTCTACGGTTCCTGTGACAATGTCATCCTCCTCAGCGGCTGCCTCTTCCGCTGCCTCTGCTGCTGCAGATGTAACGATATCCACTGATTTTGCCTTGGTGGTGTCTGCGGAAAGCTCACCTGCGTAGGCAACCTCTACCTCATCACCTTCTCCAATGGCATCTGCGCCTTCAATCTTAGCCTCAGATACATCAAACTTCACTTCTTTGCCTTCGTCGTCCTTAACGGTAACCACCTTATCAGCTACCTCTCCCACAAAACCATAGAAGTATTCCAGTTCCATATCGTCTTCTGCTTCTGTCGCTTTCTCTGTCTCAGTCTGGGATGCTGTAGTAGTTGGGGCCGCTGTAGTTTCTTTATTGCCGGAAGAACAAGCTGTCATCCCCAATGCAAGTGCCAGGACTGCAACTGCCAAATAGTGTCTCTTCATAATAATCTCCTCTTTTCTAAATCATGATATGTCATATACTATGCCAGGACGGGCAGCATATTCCCCCTGCCTTTGTCCACGTTACATATTACTACGAAAAACACTATTTTACTATGTCTTTTTCTTTAATTTTTCATAAAAGTTTAAATACTCCCCAGTTTTCTGATGGACTCTGATACCAGTTTTTTGAAGAGAGGGGCCATTTTATCCGACGCCTCCTGGACCTCCTTGTGGGACAGAGGAACGTCTGTCATACCACAGGCCAGATTGGATATACAGGATATACCGCATATCTTCATCCCCATGTGATTGGCCGCCACTGCCTCGCAGGCCGTACTCATGCCAACTGCATCCCCGCCCAGTATCCTGCACATTTTCACCTCATGCGGGCTTTCGTAGGCAGGTCCTGTAAGCTGCACATAGACCCCCTCCTGTATCCTGATTCCAAGCTCAAGAGCAGTGGAGCGGATAATATCCCTCAGGTCCTCATCATATATATGGCTCATATCCGGGAACCTTGGTCCCAGCTCCTCCAGGTTCGGCCCCACCAGCGGGGAGGGGACAAAGCAGGATATCTGGTCCTTTATGAGCATAAAGTCCCCTGCCCCATAATCATAGTTGACTCCGCCGGCCGCATTGGTCAGAAAGAGGATTTCCGCTCCCATAAGCTTCATAAGACGGACAGGCAGGACCACATCTGACATGGGATAGCCCTCATAATAATGGACCCGTCCCTGCATCAGCACGGCCGGAACCTCATTTATACGGGCGAACACAAACCTGCCCTTATGTCCGGGTACCGTAGATACCGGAAATCCCTCTATATCGTGGTAATCAATGGTCCCCTGGATTTCCAGCTGCTCCGCATAGTCACCAAGACCGGACCCCAGCACCAGTGCCACCTTAGGTTCAAAGGGAATCTTATCTTTTATGCTGTCATAGCAGTTTCTCAGCTTGTCATACACAGGATTTGTCATATCTGTTCTCCTTTTCTAACGGGAGTTTATCCCTCCCTTGTTATGTGAAGTATATCATACCTGAGCCGCAGGGCTCAACCTTTTATGCGAGGCAGGCATCTTCTTCGGTGCTCCCGCCGGTTCTGCCTGTACCACACTGCCAAAAGAGCCAGCAGTCCCACGCCTATGCCTATGAGTCCAGCCCCCACCGTTATGACAAAACCGCTGCGTACCCAGTACCAGAGACTTCCTTCCGGGCCTTCACCCTGAATCTCCGGCGCAGGTACATGTTCTGCCCCCTGAGCTGTCTCCAAAGCTGCAGGAGAAACCGCGGAAATCTGCCTGTAAACCATCTCCAGCTCTTGGGTTTCCGGTTTAATCCAGCTGACTTCCCCTTCATATTCAGCCTCATAGTCCCTAAGGAGCTTTTGTCCCCAGACCATGGCCTGGCGGCACATTCTCCCCTCCTCATCCTCGTATGACTCCCCATACCAGTCTGCGGAGAGTATGCGGTACTCCAGGGGAGACAGGCCCATAAACTCCAGCAGCTGTCCCCCCATGGACACGCAGGTCTCTAAAACCGCGTCCCCCGGTATAACCAGGGAACCTCCATGGTATTCATCCGCACCGTAGGCGTGAAAGGTGACAGGCACCGTAAATCCATCCTGCCACTCCTCTCTTACAATCCGGCTTTTCCTCAGGAACAGGGTTCCCTCTGCCTGGCTTCCCGATACATCCTCCTTCAAAGAAATGGACCCTGGAATCTCTTCAGCCCCTTCCACACCAGTATACACCATCTTCCGCTCCAGACGCCGGCTGACATCCTGTCCTGGAATTGTCACTATCTCCCAGGAATCCAGCCGGTACTCCTTTCCATCACCGTCCCAATACCGGTCAGCCGGCTCCCGGATTCCACCGTCCTCTGCCGTCTCCACATCCCGGGTGATCCGAAGCTCTGCGCCATAACCTTCCTCCTGCGGTTCCTGCGCCGCCATGGCCGCCCCGCTGCCTGACAGCCAGAATACAGCTGCCGCCACGGCAGTCACAGCAAGCACAACCCTGCCCATTTTACCTCTTATATTCAACCGTCTTTCCGGCGGTATTCCTTTCTCTCTATATGCCATAAGCATTCCTCCCGGCTATCTGCCATTTTACAAACTGCCGGAGAACAGTATACAAATCATATGAATATGTCAATGTGCACAGATGAAAACTGCCTGCTAAAATGGGAAACACGGGTTTCAGAAGAAAACCTCGCCTCTGTGCAGACGCACAGCCAGATGTCTGAAGAAAACAATCTGTGGTCTTATTATACATAACCTGAGAACAAGAATCAAGGGTAATTCCGATATTATTCACCTCATATGGAGGGACTTATATGCCGGGCCTGATATGCCGGGACGCTCAATCAATCCCCGGCCCCCATGGACAGCAGGGCGGACAAAAAGACGGTATCCCCTCTCCGCTAGAAGGAATACCGTCTCTAATTTACCTGCCTCTGCACTGTCAGCTGAAGAATCACGGTCTGAACTGGCTGTACTTGTGTCCGGGAGCAATTCCTCCCCTGTAGGCCGCCAGCTCGCTTACTGTCACCAGCTGATATCCCCGCGCTGTCAGTTCCGGAATCAGCACCACCGCCGCATCTGCTGTTGTACTGTAGATATCATGCATCAGTATGATATCCCCATCCTTTACCTGGCTCAGCACGGTGTCAATGGTCCTCTGCGCATTCCTATGCTGCCAGTCCCTGGTATCAATGGACCACATGATGGCGGGCATACCCATAGAGCCCAGCACGTTAAGGGATGCCCCATCAATATATCCGCCCGGCGGGCGCATAAGGACCGGTGATACGCCGCAGACAGCCTGGATCTTCTGGTTGGTAGATCCCACCTGGCTTACAATTCCCTCTGCACCGATTTTAGTCAGGTATTTGTGGTCATGGGTGTGGTTGGCAACCTCGCATCCCTGGTCCACCATGCGCTTGATTACGCCTGCATTGGCGTTCACATTGGAACCCAGCATGAAGAATGTTGCCCTTCCTCCATTGGCCTGCAGACTGTCCAGTATCCGGCTGGTCACGGATGTCTTGGGTCCGTCATCAAATGTAAGGGCAATCATGGGCCTGGATGGGTCAATTCCATGGGAAACCACCGGTTCCGCAGGAATCCCTGCACCCTTAGCCGTGATGGAAGCCCGTATGCCGTCCACCCTGAGACCTGCCCCCTCCTGTCCGGCAGACGCGCCATTGGCCGCCCAGTCTGTCCAGGCGCCGTTCTGAAGTACTTTATAGTATAAATCATATGCGGCTGCGCCGCTGCCAGTCAGTTCCATGCGTATGGATTCCAGAGGCATGACGCCTTCTGCTCCTCCTGTCTCAGCTCCGTCCTCCGCCCAGGAGAGCCAACCCGTACCGCTCAGATTCACCTGGTAGCGAATGCCCACCTGTGTACCGTCCGGAATATGAATCAGATTAGCCTTTACGGCAGTGACCCATGAGTTGACCGGGGCTGAACACAAATTGTTATCAGCCGTGACCGCGCTCCATCCCTGCTGCAATATAAAAGCACTGTAATTCACCTGGAGAGGTTCCTGGCCCGTAACCGGCTGTGCGCTCTGTTCCTGGCCCACCGGCTGAGCTGTCTGGCCCTCAGCCTGGCCTGCCTGTCCCTCCGTCTGGCCTGCCTGTCCCTCCGTCTGGCCTGCCTGTCCCTCCGTCTGGCCTGTCTGGCCCACCGGCTGTACTGCCTGGCCTTCCGCCTGGCCTGTCTGGCCGTTCTGGCCCTCCGGCTGTACTGTCTGCCCCCCAGCCTGACCCGGCTGGCTGTCATTCTGTGCTGCCACACCCGGACCTGTCTGGGCCGGCTTAGCCGCACCTACCCCCGTACTGCCGGCAAATGCCGTCATTCCCTGCATACTTAAAATAATTCCGGCTGCCAAGACAGCAGCCAGAATCTTCGACTTTTTCCCACATCTGATCATTCACATTCTCCTCGCATCATGTCTTTATTTGAGGAAATAACATCCTCACCGAACACGGTCCTGCATAACATCACATATTCCTTGAAATACAGGTGGTCCTCCAACTCCTTCAGAGCATGGGCTATCCCCCAATAGTACCGGGCATGCTTCTGCTTATCCTTTTCATTAAACCGCTGCCATATGGCATCGCCCACCACCAGATAATCCCTGGCTGTACAGCGCATGTTGCTGAGCTTGTCCCCCAGAGCCAATATCTTAATGTCCCTGGAAGCCGTGCAGAGATGTCTGACCGTACGGGTCTTTCGCTCCTGCCAGCTGCGGCTTTTATCCTCGCTCTCATCCACTACCAGATCCGCTACTCTGGAACCAAACTTGTCCTCCAGTTCTTCCCTGGTAACTCCTGCATCTTCCATAACATCATGAAGCAGCGCTGCCGCAATAATTTCCTCATCATCCGTAAAGGCGGACACAATCACTGCCGTCTCCATGGGATGCGTGATGTACGGAATCTTCGTGCCCTTTCTGAAAGCTCCCTTGTGGGCTTTATCTGCAAACGCAGCCGCTTCTCCAATCATAGGTCTTACTCCTTCTGTGATAGCACTATTTATATTCCTTATGTACCTCTCCCTTTGATGTCAGGAATCATACCTATCATAACATATTCAGGCGGCATTTTGAAGGGTATTGTGGAATCTTTGCCATTTTCCAAGTTAAACTTGTAAGAAAAGAGAATTTCTGATATGCTATAGAAGTATTTTTTCCGCAATACTTAAGGAGGATAATTCATGGATCGTCATTCGTCATATTCGGCTCCCCGCAGCGAACGTGCTTCCGGTTCTTACGGCGGCAACCGCGGCAGAAGCACCAAACGCAACACCTATAATAAACGTTCATGGAACGATAACAGAAAACTGCATACCCTGGTATTCTACATACTCCCCTTTATCCTAATCAATCTGGTCATATTCATTGTGGCCACATCCAAACCAAAGATAGAGTATGATGTATCTGACACCAGGGATTACCGCAGCGTGGATATATCCATCCGCATACGTTCCCTTCTCCCCATACGCGAAACCAGCGTCACCATGGAATCCCAGCCCCTTGAAATGGAAAAGGAAAAGGGAGTCTACACTGCCACCCTGACCAGCAACGGAACCCTGCAGATATATGTGAAGGGATGGAACGGAATGTCTACCAGACTGTCTGACACCATTCAAGCCCTGGACGATATGGCGCCTACCATACAGGAAGATTATGTGATGGAAAACGGCATTCTAACCATTACAGCGGAGGACAGCCAGTCCGGTATTAACTTTGATGCTGTCTATGCCACGGATGAAGAGGAAAAGACTGTCAAACCCAGCCATATTAATAAAGAATCCGGAGAGATCACCTTCCCCATGGATACTCAGACCCTTGTAGTATTTGTGGCGGATTACGCGGGCAATACCATAAAAAGCTCCTATTTCAGCGTAAAAGACGGCATAGACCTCAGCGGCCGTGACAAGGAATTCCCTTCAGACGGCACCAACGGCACTAACGGCAGCAGCTCCAAAGGTTCGGGCACGGATAAGGAAACCAGCAAGGCCAAGGAAAGCACCAAGGCCAAAGAAACCACCAAGGCCAAGGAGACCACCAAAGCCAAGGAGACTACCAAGGCCAAGGAAACCACCAAAGCCAAGGAGACTACCAAGGCCAAGGAGACCACCAAAGCCAAGGAGACCACTAAGGCCGCAGAATCCACTAAAGCCGCAGAATCCACCGCAGCCACAACAGCTGCCCTGTCTCCCGCCGACCCCCAGACACCATCGCCTACTCAGTCGTCACAGGCACCGTCTCCCACTCAGGCGCCGCAGGCACCATCACCTACTCAGGCATCACAGGCACCGTCTCCTGATAACGGTTCGGGGGATAATGTCACCATCGTACCCCTGGGCTGACACTTATCTGAGTCTATCTGTAAAAAAATCAATCAAAATAAGACCATGGATCCACTGCACGGACCATGGTCTGTTTTTTGCTCTATATTCTAATTCATTTCTATCCTGTCCAATCTGAAGCCTGTCACTGTCTGCCCGCGTCCATGATATCGTCAATAATATCCACATATTCAGAACAGTATTTTTCGTACATAGGGGCCGCGGCTTCCTGGAACCGTTCTTTCTCCCTGGCATCCAGCTCCGTCACCACGCATCCGGCTCTCCTGACCCTGTCCTCTGAGGTCTTCTCACGCTCATCCCACAGTTCACGCTCATACAGGGCCGATTTCTGTGCACAATCCCGTATAATGTTCCTGTATTCCTCCGGCAGCTTATCCCAGGTGGACTGGGCTGCCAGCTGGAGTTCCGGAACCCTGGTGTGTTCATCCAGGGTGAAATATTTGGCCACCTCATAATGCCTGGTGGACTCATAGGAAGGCCAGTTGTTCTCGGCCCCGTCTATCTCCCCTGTCTGCAGGCCTGAATATACATCCCCAAAAGCCATGGGCACCGGCGTGGCACCCAGAGCCTGAATCGTATCCATCATCAGTTCAGATTCCTGGACCCTGATTTTAAGCCCCTTCATGTCGTCCAGGGACTCAATGGGCCCGGCCGTACTGTAGAAATTACGGGCGCCTGCATCATACCAGGACAGCGGCACCAGGCTGGAACCGCCGAAGGAATTCATGAAATCCGTGCCAATGGGCCCCTCTAACACCTTCCACATGTGCTCTCTTCCTGTATACAGATAGGGCATCTGAAGTACATTCAGCTTGGGCACAAACTCAGCCAGGGGCGACAGGGATACCCTGGCAAAATCCACCCCGCCAAACTGAAGCTGTTCAATCACTGTTTTCTCGTCTCCGAGAACACCGCCCGCATTGACCTGTATCTCCACCCTGCCCCCGGTCTGTTCATGTACCAGCTCTGCAAATTTATAAGCTCCCTGGGTGGTGGGATAATCCTCCGCCTGATTCTCAGCATATGTCAGGACGAACTCCGGAACTGTCTTCTGCGCCGTGCTGTCCTTGCTTCTGCCTGCACAGGACGCGGCCAGAATCATTACAGCGGCGCAGCCCATGAGGTAAATCACATTTTTTCTCAAGCAGCCGTCCCTCCCTTCGCATATATCATACCCCAGTTACCAGACCCGGTCAAGGAGGGCCTGTCCTTTAATTATGCACATTCCTGCCTTCCACCTTAGAGGAGGCATAACGGTAAAATTCTTCTTTCTCATTTCCAAGCACACGGTTTGTAAATATAAATCCATGGGTGGTATCGCTGAATATAATAATCATGGCAGGTTTCCTGGATATCCTTTTTACCGACTTCCACGGCAGCTGCGACGTGTCATCGCCCACCCGGATGTAAAGCCCGTTGTCGTCAATAGAAACCTGGGTGTCCTGGGTAATCCCCGCCGCCTGCTTCTTTGCCTTGGCATAAATCATAAGCGGCTGGATAACTGTAAAAAGGCAGCACCCCAGCACAATGAGACACCTCACGATCCCCTGGGCCTGGTCCCACCTGGAGAAGCCCAAGGCAAATGCCGCCACTGTAAATATGATATTACAAAGTCCTGCCAGCGAACCGTATATATAATACATGGAAAGCTGCCATAAATCCCGCGCTGTTGTCCTGTATGTGTATTTGTATCTCATTCATATGCTCCTTGTACGGATGTCCTGAATCTTAACAGAGTGGCGACATGGCCGCCACTCTGAACTTTCATTATAACATGATAAACTGCTTTCCGGTATTCATTTATTAGTGGGCCAGTACAGATGGAAGCCACATGCTGACAGCCGGAATAAAGGTAATCAGCAGCAGGGTGATAATCATACACACATAGAATGGAAGCGTAGCCTTAACCACCCGCTCCATGGGCACCTTGGAAACCGCAGAGCCAATGAACAGAACAGCGCCAACAGGAGGTGTCAGAAGTCCGATACCGCAGTTAAGCACTACCATGATACCAAACTGAATCGGGTCCAGACCAATGGATGTGGCGATAGGCAGCAGGATAGGGGTTGCAATCAGGATGATTGGCGCCATATCCATGATACATCCGAGCACCAGAAGAATCAGGTTCAGCAGCAGGGCCAGAATAATGGGGTTATTGGTCATGCCGGTGATTGCGCTGGCGGCCAGGATAGGCACATGCAGCTGGGTCAGGCAGAATCCGAAAATATTGGATGTGGCAATGAGAATCATTACAATGGACAGGGTGTCCACGCTGTCTCCCAGGACTCTCCATACGCCCTTCCAGTCCAGTCCCCTGTAGATAAACACGCTGACAATCAGGCTGTAGATAACAGCAACTGCTGCGGACTCTGTGGCCGTAAACACACCGCCCACCACGCCGAATACAACTATCAGCACAGCTGCCAGAGCCCAGAAGGAAACACTCAGCTGCTTAATCAGGTTGATGATGCTGAACTTCTCGCCCTTAGGGTAATTACGCTTAACGGAAATGATATAGGATCCTATCATCAGCGTTACGGCCAGCAGTGCTCCCGGTATATATCCTGCCAGGAAAAGGCTTCCCACGGAGATACCGCCTGCCGTGGTGGCATAGATAACCATATTGTGGCTGGGAGGCACCAGCAGTCCCTCACAGGATGAAGTGATGGTTACTGCTGTTGAGAAATCGTCATCGTATCCCTGGTCCACCATCATGGGAATCAGGATGGAACCAAGAGAAGCCGTATCTGCAGAAGCAGAACCTGAGATACCGCCAAAGAAATAAGAAGCGACAATATTAACCATTGCCATGCCGCCCCGCATCCATCCCACACATGCATTGGCCAGTGCAATCAGCTTTTCGGAAATACCGCCGGAACCCATCAGGCATCCCATGGTGATAAAGAAGGGAACAGCCATCAGGCTGAAGGAGCTGATTCCCTTTACCATCTGCTGGCAGATGGTAGTCAGGTTATGTCCCTGGAACAAAAGGCAGAACACAGATGAAAGCGCCACCGCATAAGCGATGGGGAACCGTAAGAATACCATCAGGAAGAAGCTGCCCAGCAAAACCAGAATTGCCATGCTATTTGCATCCATTACTCCATCCCCTCCTTTACAAAGAAACTCTTAACATGATTGTATAAGGCCTCTACTTCAAAAACCAGCATGGCCACGCCGGCCAGAGGCACCGGGAAATACATCCAGAACCTGGAAACCTTGGGCATGCTCACATAGGTACCTTTGGAGCCGATTCCTGTTGCATACTTCCAGCCCACTGTAATCATGATTACCGCCAGCGCAAGTACTGCCAGGTCAGCGATGATATCAAGGCTCTTTACCACCTTAGCGGGCAGATACCGGTCAAATGCGGTCATGCGGATATGGGCGCCTCTTCTGATGGCAAGAGCTGCCGAAAGCACTGCCATATAGGACATGCAGGTCAGAACAACCTCTTCACTCCACGCAGGATCGGGAATGAACGAAATGTACCTTCCTGCCACAGCCATGGTGGTGATAAGGATATCCACTACCAGAAGCAGCTTGCAAAGGAACAGTACAACCCTGTATGTCATATCATATGCAGGCCTGATTTTATCAATCTTTTGAAATATTGCAGGCATATTGATTCCCCTTTCAAAAACTACAGGCACAGAGTTTATTCATTTGCCCTGTGCCTGTCTGATTGCCGTTTATTATTTGTTCATGTCAAGAATCTGCTGATACAGTTCAGCCTGGTCCTTTGTAGAAGACTCGATGATGCCTTTACAAGCATCCTGCCATGGCTTGATATCAGGAACCTCAACCACGTTGATGCCATCGGCCTTTAATTCCTCAAGCACCTTGTTCTCAGCTTCCTCAGAAATGGTTCTGTTGAACTGGGATGCAACCTTGCCGGCTTCCATCAGGATGTTCTGCTGCTCTTCTGTCAGCTTATCCCATGCTTCATCTGTGATGATAACCTGGATTGCGCCCAGTGTATGGCCGTCCAGAATCAGGTTTGGAGCAACTTCCTGGAATGCGTTGGACTTGTAGTTTGCGATTGGCTGCTCAGCACCGTCCACAACACCGGTCTGAAGTGCGGAGTACAGTTCGTTAAAGGAAACAACCGTTGGGCTTGCGCCGAGGCCTTCCACCATACCATTCATAATCGGGTCATTGGACACACGCAGCTTCATGCCCTTTAAGTCGTCTAAGCCCTTAACTTCCTTAACTGTGAAGAAGTGACGGAAGCCTTCCTCGCCGTAGTACAGGCCTCTTACGCCAAGTCCGTTGTCATGAGGTTCCATGAGGAATTCAGGAGCCAGTTCGCTGTCAGCAAACTTCCAGAAGTGGTCACGGTTTGCAAATGTATAAGGAATGGACAAAAGCACGGACTTCTCAGCGCCGTAGCTTGTCAGGGCAAATGCGGAAATACGGGAAATATCAATGGTGCCGCCGCCGCCAAGCATGGTATCCAGAACGTCGTTCTCTGAACCAAGTACACCGCTGGCCTGCAGGTCAATCTTAATCTTGCCGCCGGACAGTTCCTCAACAGTCTCCTTAAATTTGGTATCAGTCTGTCCCACAATGGTGTCTAACGGGTTAACCTCTGCCATAACCAGAGTAACCTCAGGCATGTCGCTGGTATCAGCTGCTGCCTCGGTATCAGCTGCTTCTGTCTTTGACTCCTCAGCAGCATCCCCCTCTGCCTTTGCGGCCTCTGTAGGTGCCTCAGTTGCTGCGGGAGCCGCTGTGGTTGCATCAGGGCTCTTTAAGCCGCAGCCTGCCAGGGAGCCGGCTACCATTGCTGCACACAACGCGGTACTAATCCATCTTTTTTTCATGAAACGTGTCCTCCTCTTAATACTTATAATCTCTCGGAATCTCTAAGCCAGTAAATATAAGGCTTTCAGATTCCTTTT
>NZ_JAJCHK010000031.1:0-70917 GCF_020554465.1 Enterocloster sp. 210928-DFI.2.20 | reverse complement strand
GAAATCGTCAATCACGAATTTAGTTGGTGAAACAAGAAGTTAATATTACATTTTACGGCAATTTTCCTCATTTTCTCTTGACTTGGAGTTGACTTTAAGTTGTAGACTCTCATTACAGCTTAACAACAACATTTCAAGGAGGACAATCAATATGTCTATTGTTTACATGACAAGGGAAATCACGCCGGAAAGCCTGGTCCGGATTTACCGCGCATTGGGTGTCTCGCTCCCCGGCAGCGCAGCGGTAAAGATCTCCACAGGGGAGCCGGGCGGCCGCAATTTCCTGCAGCCGGAGCTTATCAGGAACCTTGTACAGGAACTTAAGGGCACCATTGTGGAGTGCAATACTGCCTATGAGGGAAGAAGGAACACTTCCAAAGCTCACTGGGAGACCATGCGGGACCATGGGTTCACAGCCATTGCTCCCTGTGATATCCTGGACGAGGAGGGCCATATGCCCCTTCCGGTAACAGGCGGTCATCATCTGACGGAAAATTATGTGGGATCCCATCTTCAAAACTATGATTCCATGCTCATGCTTTCTCATTTCAAAGGCCATGCCATGGGAGGCTTTGGCGGGGCTTTAAAGAACATGTCCATTGGGCTTGCATCCTCTTACGGCAAAATATGGATTCACTCTTCCGGCACCAGCACCCGGTTTGAGGATGTATTTACAGCGGACCACGATTCATTCCTGGAATCCATGGCGGACGCGGATCGCTCCGTCATGGACTATATGGGCCGTGAAAATATAGTGTACATCAATGTGGCCAACCGTCTGTCCGTGGACTGCGACTGCGACGCCCATCCCCATGACCCGGAGATGGGGGACATCGGTATTTTCGCATCCGCAGATCCTGTAGCCCTGGACCAGGCGTGTGTGGATGCAGTATACGCTTCTGAGGATGACGGAAAGGCTGCCCTGATAGAGCGCATAGAATCCCGGAACGGGATACACACGGTGGAGGCAGCCCATTCTCTTGGCCTTGGCAGCCGCAGATATGAGCTCAGATGTATTGATTCATACAAAAATTGATTCATACAAGATTACAGGGTAAAGGAGTTGATGAAGGTTTGACTATTGCAGAAGTCAGCAGACAATATGACATATCGGCCGATACACTGCGCTACTATGAACGGATCGGCCTTCTTCCCCATGTGGGCCGCACGTCCGGCGGCATCCGCAATTATTCCGAGGATGACTGCCATTGGGTGGAGTATATCAAGTGCATGCGCAGCGCAGGGGTTTCCGTGGAGACATTGCTGGAATATGTGACATTGTTCCATCAGGGAGCTTCCACCATCCAGGCCAGAAAGAATCTCCTTCTGGAACAGCGGGAACAGATTGCGGCCCGAATCAATGAGCTGAACCAAGTCCTGGCAAGGCTGGACTGGAAACTGGACGGCTACGAGGAACGGATGCTGTCATACGAGGAGCATTTAAAATAATATTCAACCGGGCATGGAAAAAGCCTTATATTATAAGGGTGCAACAGATTATTGCGTGACACCGGAACCAAGAGCAGATAATATGAATTCAGAACAAAGACTATTATAAAATGGTTCCCGGAGGTACCGCTATGAAAAATACAGTAGGAAAGAATATTGTAAAATTGAGAAAGGAACAGGGGATGTCCCAGGAACAGCTGGCCCAAAAGATTCACGTCACCCGGCAGGCCGTATCCAATTGGGAAACAGGCAGGAGCCAGCCGGATCTGGATATGCTGGAAACCCTGGCAAGTGCCTTCGGAACCGATATTCTTGTAGTCATATACGGTCAGATGCCAGCCGGTGCAGATGAGGAGACCAGGTCTGCCGTCAGAAAGCGTCACCTGAAAAAGGCCGTGTTCTGGGGCATCCTGACCCTGGCCTCATACCTCATTCTGACAGCGTTAGGACGGCATCTGGATGTGCTAAAAACCAGGACATACAATTCCATGCCTTATATCCTGCTGCAGACATCCGTCATGCCTCTTATAAGTGTGGGATTTGCTGTCAGCCTGATGCATGTGCTGAATGTGGCAGGCACTGTACGGATAGCTGAATCCGGCATGAGAAAAAAACTCCTTGTAGTGGGAGGGCTGACAGCTGCACTCTACATGCTCTGTATGCTGTGGCTGTTTGTCCCCCTTCCGTTATTCCCGGGAGCCCCCCTGTGGATTTGGCGCATGTCCTTTTCCGTTATCCCCCATATCCTGTTTTTTTCCATAGGACTGCTTCTTTACCTTGGACTGGACCATGATAACGAATGAAAACCTTTGCCGGGAGACTGGCTGTTTAAGCATTATAACAATCCCAATCACACACGCCGTACATTCCTGATAAGGAGGATACCACATGATAAGCGTCGAATTTCACAACACAGTGGATGATTCCCTGCTGAAGTTTGCAGTCATCCTGTCCAGATACCAGGGGAAATGGCTGTTCTGCCAGCACAGGGATCGGGATACCTACGAGTGTCCCGGAGGCCGCAGGGAAGCAGGGGAAAAGATAGAACACACGGCCCGCAGGGAATTATACGAAGAGACCGGTGCAGTGGGCTTCACCCTGATGCCGTTAAGCGCATATTCGGTCCGTGAGACCGCTGGAGACCCTGATACGCCTGGGATAAGCTACGGAATGCTCTATTACGGCGACATTACAGAGCTGGGCCCCATACCGGAGGGGTATGAGATAGCCCGCACCGCACTGTTTAGGGAACCGCCCGCCAACTGGACTTATCCTGACATCCAGCCTGTCCTTCTCGGATATCTGAAAGCCTGGCTCCGGGAGTCAGGAGATGGCGGGGCCAATGATTTCTGATTGTCACTTCCGGTGTTTCCTGTTATAATGATAGGGAAATACGGAGGTTTGTAAATGATACTGATGAATGAAATACCAGACCGGTTCTGGAGCCTGTTCCGCTCTGTCAACCGGTCTACTTACATAGAGGCACTTCTTAAAATCAACGAGGAGTATGAGTACAGCAATTACTTTCTCAGCAGGGAAGTCTGCATCCAGCTTTTAAGTGAATATTTCTCCCAGAAAAAATATGTCATATGGCAGGACGAGACCGAGGATGACTGGGATGAACTGGAACCGCCTGCCACCAGGGTTCTTAACTGGCTCCTGAGGACCGGCTGGCTCCGCAAGGTGGATGATTACGCCAGCATGACGGTCAACATCGTCATTCCGGATTACGCCGCGGTGATGATTGAGGCATTTTCACGTTTATTAGGCGATGATGAGGATGAGACCCAGGTTTATATCCAGAATGTCTATGCCATTCTATTTTCTCTGAAAAACGACCCCCGCTCCAGCGTCAGCCTGCTAAATACGGCTCTCATAAATACGAAAAAACTGAACAAGTCCCTTCAGGACATGCTGCACAATATGGATAAGTTCTTTGGCAGCCTGCTGGAACAAAAAAATTACGGGACCCTGTTAAAGGAGCACCTGGAAGGATACGTGACGGAAATCGTCAATAAAAAATATCATATATTAAAGACCTCGGACAATTTTTATCTCTACAAGACAGATATTAAATCCTGGATAGCCGCCATGCGGGAGGACAGTTCCTGGATAAATAAAATGTGCGCAAAAAGCGCGGCTTCAGCCAGAGGCCAGAAAAAGGCCCCCCTGACAGAATACGATATTGTGGAGAAGCTGGACCAGCTGGAGCGCGGGTTCGATGATATAGAACACCGCATCTCCAACATGGACAAGGAGCACTCCCGTTATGTCAAGGCAACCGTCACACGCCTCAACTACCTGTTAAACCAGGAGGACAACATGAAGGGGCTTGTAATCAGGCTTTTAAACCATCTTTCGGAATACGGCTGCCCGGAAGAGGAGCTGGCATCTGTAAGCGCCAGGATGAACCTGTCCCAGATGACCATATTGTCAGAAAAATCCCTGTACAAACGGCGTAAGACCAAGGCAGACTTTACAGAACAGTTAAAGGATGAGGAAGAATCCGAGGAACTGTCCATGGAGGAAGTTCTGAACCTGAACAAGGTCAGGAACCGTTACAGCCAGAAGGAGATTGAAGCCTTTATAGAAGGCAGCATGACAGAGGGAAAAATGGTGGTGGACGAACAAACCATACATTCGGACCAGGACTTTGAAAAACTGATACTGGCCTATGACTATTCCACCAGGAGAAAGAGTCCTTATAAGGTGGAAGAGGAAGATTCGGAAATGGTGCACTGCAAAGGCTATACCTATCCGCGGCTGGTATTTGTCAGGAGGGCAAGATAGTGGAAAACATGGAATTGGAAAACAGCATGACAGACATCGCGCCGGCGGCCGGATACACCGGAAACGGCGTTCCTTACTACGACAATCTGATGCAGTCGGAGCAGATGGAAGTGACGGAAATCATCCGTCTCCTGTGGCGCCAGACCTTTATACTGGAACACAAATATGACAAGCGCACCGGAAGATTCCAGTACAACAGAGATTACCGGGTATGCAGCAAACACCTGGAATTTATGAAGAATTATTTTGCCATCAGCGGAGTGGAGCTGCGCGAAAACAGCCAGATGGGCGTCATGTACATCCAGGGTGAAACTGTGGTGGGAGACAAGCTGCCCCGCCTGGCCACCCTGTATCTGCTGGTGCTGAAGCTGATATACGATGAACAGATGGAAAGCGTTTCCACCAGTGTCAATGTCTATACATCTCTGCGGGAAATCCACGAAAAGCTGGGCAATTACAGGCTGTTCAAGAAGCAGCCCGCTCTCACGGAAATCCGCCGGGCAGTGACCCTCCTGAAAAAATACCAGGTTATAGAACCTTTGGATCTGCTGGAGGACTTAAAAAGCGAAAGCCGCATGATTATATATCCCTGCATCAACGTGGTGCTCATGGGAGACGATGTGCGCTGCCTTCTTTCCTCCTTTGAGGATGATTCGGATGAAAGCGGAGTCCAGTTGAAAGCTGATTTGGAGGAGGAAGAACCGGACGCCACGGACGGAATGACGGAGGACGAAATGGCGGAGGATGAGATGACACAGGATGAAATGACAGAGGATGAAATGGCATCAGAGGAAGGAGAACCATGGAACAGAAAATAGCAAACGATCGTTTTCTCGCCCTTTCCAGGATATGTTTGAATAACTGGCACTATATAACCAAAAGGACCCTGTCCTTTAATGATGAAATTAATTTTTTTACCGGACATTCGGGCAGCGGCAAGTCCACGGTTATAGACGCCATGCAGATTGTGCTCTATGCTAATACGGACGGCAGGGGCTTCTTCAACAAGGCGGCTGCCGATGACTCTGACCGCAGCCTGATTGAATACTTGAGAGGTATGGTAAATATCGGTGAAAACAACGAGTTTTCCTATCTGCGCAACCAGAATTTTTCCTCTACCATTGTGTTGGAACTGAAACGAAGCGATACGGGCCAGTGCCAGTGCGTGGGAATTGTCTTTGATGTGGAGACAGCCACCAATGAGATATCCCGCCGTTTCTTCTGGCACAAAGGACCCATGTGGGACAATGGCTACAGGGGCGGGAAACGGACCATGTCCATCGTGGAAATAGAAGACTATCTTCAGGCGAATTACAGCCGGGAGGATTATTTCCTGACCTCCCACAACGAGCGATTCCGCCGCATACTCTACGATTCCTACCTGGGGGGCCTGGACTCTGAAAAATTCCCCCTTCTCTTCAAGCGGGCCATCCCATTCAGAATGAACATCAAACTGGAGGATTTTGTAAAAGAATATATCTGCATGGAGCAGGACATCCATATCGAGGACATGCAGGAAAGTGTTATGCAGTACGGCCGCATGAGAAAGAAAATAGAGGACACATGTGCGGAAATCCAATCCTTAAAACAGATTGAGGACAGATTCCTAACCTATGCTGACAAGGAACAGCAGATCGAAAAATGTTCCTACTTTGTGCAGAAACTGGAGATTCTGCAGCTTCAGTCAGAGGTCCGTACCCTGGCTGACAGGGCAAAGCTGGCAGGAGAGGACCTGAAAAAGCAGGTTCAGGCCAGAAGCTCAGTGGACGAACAGATTGGCGAGCTGACCCGGCAGAGCGACGAGCTGCTGCGCCGTATTGCCTCCACAGGGTATGAGGAGCTGAAAAGCCAGCTTAAGAGCCTGAATGAACTGTTGGAACAGCTGGGAAAAAGCGAAGCCAGGTGGCAGCAGACCGCAACCGCCTTAAAGCGCTGGGAGGAAGAGGACATCACCTCCAACCAGACCCTTTGGGATATGGAGGAATTTGAAAACCGCACCATTGACCTGGAGACATTGGAACGACTGAAAAAAAACATGGTATCCATGCGTACAGATACGGAAAAACAGCATCAGGAAGCTGCTGCCGGTGTCAGAGAGCTCAAAAAGCAGGAAAAGCAGACAAGAGATGAACTGGAAAAACTTCGTTCTGGCAGCAAAGCCTATCCCAAATACCTGGAAAATGCCAGGAGCTACATCCAGCGCCGCCTTCTGGAGAAAACTGGTAAGAGCGTGGATGTGCATGTGCTGGCCGATCTGCTGGACGTAAAGAGAGATGAGTGGCGCAACGCGGTGGAGGGCTATCTGGGAAACAATAAATTAAATCTGGTGGTATCTCCTAAATACGCCAGAGCCGCCCTGGAAATCTACGGGGAACTGGATAAAAAGGAATACTTCAATGTGGCTGTGCTGGATACGGAAAAGGCATCCCAGAACCAGCCCCAGGTACAAAAAGGCGCCCTCTCAGAGGAAGTGACTGTGAGGGAGTCCTACTTAAAACCTTATACAGACCTGCTGCTTGGAAAGGTCATCAAGTGCAATACCATAGATGAATTAAGGGAATGCCGTATCGGCATCACCAGCGGCTGCATGCTCTACCACACCTTCCGCCTGCAGCACATCAACCCGGATAACTACACTAAATTTGCCTATATCGGCAAGGACAGCGTCAGGAGGCGTATCCGTCTTCTGGAGCAGGAACTGGCGAGCCTGGAGGAAAAGAAAAAGCCTTTGGAGGAAACGGCCAGGGAGTCCCTTAGAATCCTGGCCCTCCCCTGGCTCTCAGCCGAACCCACGGAATACATGGACTGGCTGAATGACATAAACAGCTACAAAGCCAAGGAGCGTGAAAAGAAAAAACTGATACAGAAGCTGGAGCTTTTAAAGGAGCAAAATGTAGACCAGTTAGAACGGGACCGCCAGGCGGTTATCACGCTCTGCGACGGCAAAAAGAGGGAGAGGGACAGCCTGAATGTGCTGATCCGTGACAAAGAGCGGGAGATAGAAGGGTGCCGGAATAAGTCCATTGACAGCCAGTCCCTTCTCACGTCAAAGGAACGGGAGTTAAAGCAGAATCCTGACTATGACAACGAACTGTCAGCCTATCTGCCCTCCAGGGATACGGTGCGCTATGACAGGGAAAAGGAAACCTTCATTGCCAGGTGCAGCAAACTGTCTGAGGCCAGGGAAGCAGCTTTTCAGGAGCTTCTGGCCGTCAGGACCAGCTATATCAGGACTTACCCCAACCGCAATTTTACGGTAAACGCCAGAGATAATGCTGCCTATGACCGCCTTTTAAGCGACCTGAAATGCGATAATCTGGAAGAATACAAGCAGAAAGCAACGCAGCAGGCCAAATCCGCGGTGGAACATTTCCGGGATGACTTTATGTATAAAATCCGCAGCGCAATCCGGGAGGCCCTGATACGCAAGGATGAGCTGAACCGCATCATCAGCCGCCTGGATTTCGGAAAGGACAAATACCAGTTTGTTATCGGCCGCAACAAAGGACCTGACGGGCGTTTCTACGATATGTTTATGGATGATTCACTGGACATCAATCCGGCCGACCTCAATTATTCCTATGAAAACCAGATGGACCTGTTTACCATAGAGCATGAAAAACAGTATGGGGATTTGATGAATGAACTCATCAGTATTTTCATTCCCCCGGAAAACGCCACCCCGGAGCAGATGGACGAGGCCAGGCGGAACATGGATAAGTATTCAGATTACCGCACCTACCTGTCCTTTGACATGCAGCAGCTTATACAGAATGAAGACGAGGTAATCAAAATACGGCTGAGCAAAATGATTAAGAAGAATTCAGGCGGAGAAGGACAGAACCCGCTGTATGTGGCTCTTCTGGCCAGCTTTGCCCAGGCCTACCGCATCAATCTGCCCTCCAAGGTGGAGCGCAATCCAACCATACGTCTGGTGGTGCTGGACGAAGCATTTTCCAAGATGGACGGGGAGAAGGTGGCCAGCTGTATTGAACTCATCCGCGGCCTTGGGTTCCAGGCCATCATCAGCGCCACCAATGACAAAATCCAGAATTACGTGGAAAACGTGGACAAGACCTTTGTCTTTGCAAACCCCAACAAAAAGTCCATATCCATCCAGGAATTTGAACGGGAGCGCTTTGTTGAGCTGATGCAGGATATAGAAGATGGGGATGAATTTGCGGATACGTTATAATAACCGTCATTATAAAAAGGGAGGGAAAGCTGTTTATGAATGCACCGCTGGAATGTATTATCCAAAAATACGAGAAGAGTACTGTGGACTGGAAGAAAGGTATGAGCGGAAAACGCTCTGTCATATTCAGGGAACAGGATTTTAAAGAGACAGGAAAACGGGACTTTATGAACCAGCTTATGGAACTGGAAATGGAAGGGCTGGTGAAGGTCAAATGGTATCAGTACGGTATCGAAGCGGAGAAGGCGTGGTACAGCCTGGAACAGATGGAGACTATATACCAACGACTGGGAAAAATACCGAAGTTCAAGCGTATCAATAAACTGAAAGAAGAGGTGGACCAACAGCTTGCTTTGATACAAAGCCAGTGGATACGCAGCTATTACCAATCCTTTCTCCAAAGTCTGGATAAAGGAGATGTTCCCAAAGCACTGGATACCCCAAAACGGGAACTGCTGTTTACTTGTTTCAAGGCCGTAGATTGTCTACAGGAACCAGTCTACAAAAGGATTTTTAGTAAAAAATATCTGGGTAAATCCAAGGCATTTGAAAAACATCTGCAATCCAAAGTCTTATCTGCTGCGAGGGCTTATCTGGACACGGTAAATGATGACATGGATGACCGGCAGGTACTGGATCAGCTGATGATTAACGGCTATGCCCAAGAGTTAGCCGTGAAAGGAAACCTGATTATTGAACTGGCAGGAAACAAGATAAATCTTTCCCTGTTTCCCAGTGGATTTGTCTTTAATAATCAGACGCTCAGAAGCGCATCTATCCCACCGGAGCAGTCCATTTCAAAGGTGATTACAGTGGAAAATAAAGCGAATTATGAAAGCATGCCCTATGAGGAAGGGACTCTAATCATATATTCACACGGATACTTTTCTCCGGATGAGCGTGCGTTTCTGATTCAGCTGGAACGGGTTTTGTCCGGCATTCATACTTCCTGTGGGACGGCCTATCTCCACACAGGCGACTTGGATTATGGAGGAGTTAAGATATTTCAATATATTAAGAAACGCATTTTCCCGAAACTGTATCCATACCTTATGGATACACAAACGTATGATCAGTATATGGCCTACGGTGAACCTATAGAAACCAGTAAACTGGAAAAACTCCAGCGGACAGCCGAACCGCTCCTTCAGCCCCTCGTAGACAAAATCTGCGCTGAAAAACAGGTGATAGAGCAGGAATCCTTCCTGTTTTGAACTTTTATTTATACAAAAAAGTAAAAAAAGTTTGCAAAAAATCTTAAAATGGAATAAAATAGTAAAAATACCACTTTTACAGGAGGAATTTTATAAGAGAAAATCAAACAGTCGAAAGGAGAGGTTTTGCATGATTGAAACAAAGGAATTTATGGACAACTTGAGCCAGTGGTCAGACATTTGTCTGAGCGATGAGAGGATTGATTTGGAACTGTATGAAAAGTACGACGTGAAGCGGGGGCTCCGTGATAAAAACGGAAACGGCGTGGTAGCGGGTCTGACGAAGGTGTCCAAAATCGAAGCCAACAAAGTAGTGGATGGAGTAAAGGTCCCCTGCGAAGGAAAACTATTTTACAGAGGTTATAATATCTATGATTTGATTGGCGGTGTAGTGAGAGAAAACCGATATGGTTTTGAAGAAATTGCATACCTGCTTCTGTTCGGAGAACTTCCTAATGCAGATCAGCTTACAAAATTTAAAGAAAGCCTGGCATTCAGCCGTACACTTCCCACAAATTTTGTCCGTGATGTAGTAATGAAAGCACCGACAAAAGATATGATGATATCCCTGAGCAAGAGTATTCTCACCCTGGCTTCCTATGACGAGAAGGCCTGGGATATTACGGTTCCCAATGTACTCAGACAGTGCATGATGCTCATCAGCGTAATGCCCATGCTGGCTGTGTACGGCTACCATGCCTATAACCATTATGAGAGGGACGGCAGCATGTACATACACCGCCCGGACGAAAATCTCTCTACTGCAGAGAATCTGCTCCGCCTTCTGAGGCCCGACATGAAGTACTCGCAGGTGGAAGCCCATGTGCTGGATTTGGCGTTAATCCTGCATATGGAGCATGGAGGCGGCAACAACTCTACCTTTACCACCCATGTGGTTACCTCCTCTGGCACAGATACATATTCTGTCATCTCCGCAGCCCTGGCCTCCTTAAAGGGACCCAAGCACGGCGGAGCCAACATCAAGGTAGTGGAAATGATGCAGGATTTAAGGAGTGAGGTAAAGGATGTCACTGACAGGGATGAGGTGGAATCCTATCTGAAGAAACTGCTTCACAAAGAGGCATTTGACCGCAAAGGCCTTATCTATGGAATGGGCCATGCAGTGTATTCCAAGTCAGATCCGCGTGCCGAGATTTTCAAACGCTTTGTGCGCCAGCTTTCAGAGGAAAAGGGCCGTATGGAGGAATTTGCCCTCTATTCCATGATTGAGGAGCTGGGCCCCAAGGTTATCACCGAGGAACGCAGAATCTACAAGGGCGTCAGCGCCAATGTGGACTTCTACAGCGGATTTGTATACAGCATGCTGGATATTCCGGAAGAAATGTTCACGCCCATCTTTGCAATCGCCAGAATCGTGGGATGGAGCGCGCATCGTATTGAGGAATTGATTAATATGGATAAGATTATCCGCCCTGCCTATACAAGCATTATGAAGGAAGAGAATTACAAACCCCTCTGTGACCGATAATAGGAACTATTCCTGAATCTATATATAATCTTTATATGCCCTTTATAAATTCCCATAGTATCTTTATGATATCCAGCGCTATAATAAGTGCAAATATCAAAAGAGAAAGAGTTGCGGATATGGGAAAATATGAATATAATTTTGTGGAAGTTCCATTTGACGGGGATTTGAAAAGTGGTAATGCTGAAACAATTGAGAAGTGTAAAGATATTATCAGGGAGGAATCTGCCCAGGGATGGCGGCTGGTCCAGATTATAAGCCCATCCAGCGAAAAAAGGGTATTGACAAGCAACAGCAATTATGCCATTGTTTTTGAAAGGGAAAACTGAATTGTTTTCCCTTTTTGATTGTGTTAATTCCTTCCGGGATTCAGGGAGTGCCAATATAAAACAAATAAAATTCACTCATTTCCCTTGACTGTACAGTTGGTGGATACCTTATAATCAAGTCAGAAACAGAAAGGAGATGAGTTTATGAAAATGAAAGAAGCCGAGGCCCGTACCGGCCTGGACCGGAAAAATATACGTTATTATGAAAGCGAGGAGCTTTTAGCGCCCCGGCGCACAGAGGGAAACCGGTACAGGGATTACAGCGAGGAAGATATACAGCGTCTGCTGGAAATCCGTTTTCTGCGGCAGCTGGGAATTCCCATCCGGGATATCCGCGGATATTTTGAGGGGCGGCTGAGCGTAAGCGATCTGATGCGCATGCGTCTGGACCGGATTGACGGGGAAATGTCACAGTTAAAGAAGCTTGAACAGATATGTTCCAGACTGGAAGAACAGCAGACGCTGAAACCTTCCATCGTGGAAAGCTGTCTGGAGGAATTCAGCCGTGAAGATGGCAATACCACCTGGTTGGAGGATATCAGGAAAGACTGGAAGATGTTTCAGAAGGAACTCCACTCCCAGTACATCTATTTTGAACCTGAGGGGGAAATCCTGACGCCGGAGGACTTTGCGCGGGAGACAGCTCTTTACGCGGCCAGAAGGAATCTGGACTATGAGACGATCCGGCTGGAATTCACCTATGCCCTGGTCCGGCTGGAAGGAATCGCCTATCAGGCTTCCTTTACCTTCGGTCCCTGTTTCCGCCTTGGCAGGATTCCTCTTGTGAAGCTGGTGCGGTGCACACCGCCTCCCCGCAGTGTTTCCAAGGGAAAATACATGTTTTTTGTGCTGCTTCCCACCATCCTGATGTTTGGCAGTATCCTGTTCTGTCTCATTGACAGCCAGGTTGGCGCCCGTTTTTCCGGAATATACCGAATTCTTATTATAGGATGCTTTATTGCTGCCATACTGCTGATATCTGTAAACAAAAATGTTTACTATCAATAATTTTTGGGATTGTCAAGTGAAAATGCTTGACAATCCTTTTTCTATCGTGTATGATAGCACAGGTGGTTGAAATGGAAAAGATTGTGGAACAGGGTTTGTTATATGATTTTTATGGAGAACTGCTGACAGAACATCAGCGCAGGATATACGAGGACGTGGTGTTCGGTGACCTTTCCCCCAGCGAGATAGCGGGAGAGCAGGGAATCAGCCGTCAGGGTGTCCACGATTTGATAAAAAGATGCGACAAGATACTAAAGGATTATGAGGCCAAGCTTCATCTGGTAGCCAAGTTCATTAAAGTCAAGGAGATAGCCGGCGAGCTGGAGCGTCTCTCTGATGAATGCATACGCACCAGGGATATGGCACTCATTGACCAGATTAGGCGGTTGTCCGCAGAAATCACCAGCACGCTTTGATGTGTGATTCATTGAATGCAGTGCAGTCTTAGGAGGATTATTTCATGGCTTTTGAAAGCTTATCCGATAAATTACAAAATGTATTCAAGAACCTTCGCGGTAAAGGCCGTCTTTCAGAAGCCGATGTAAAAGCCGCGTTAAAGGAAGTCAAGATGGCGCTTCTGGAAGCAGATGTAAGCTTCCGTGTGGTTAAACAGTTTATCGGGTCCGTTCAGGAACGGGCGGTGGGCGAGGATGTATTCGGAAGCCTGACACCGGGACAGACTGTCATCAAAATCGTGACCGAGGAGCTGGTAAAGCTCATGGGTTCCGAGACAACAGAGATTTCCTTAAAGCCCTCCAACGAAATCAGCATTATCATGATGGCTGGTCTCCAGGGCGCGGGTAAGACCACGACCACGGCCAAGATTGCAGCAAAGATGAAGGCAAAGGGACGTAAGCCCCTGTTAGCTGCCTGCGACATCTACCGGCCGGCTGCCATAGAGCAGCTGCAGATTAACGGCGACCGGGTAGGTATTCCGGTGTTCTCCATGGGCAACAAAAACAAGCCTGTGGACATTGCCAAGGCGGCACTGGAACACGCATCCAAGAACGGACTTAACGTGGTTATCCTGGATACAGCGGGACGTCTCCACATTGATGAGACCATGATGGATGAGCTGGTAGAGATAAAGGACAATCTGGATGTCTGCCAGACCATATTGGTGGTGGACGCCATGACCGGCCAGGATGCAGTGAATGTGGCAGGTACATTTAACGATAAGATAGGTATTGACGGTGTCATCCTCACAAAGCTGGATGGCGATACCAGAGGCGGTGCGGCCCTTTCCATCCGCGCAGTCACAGGTAAACCGATTCTATATGTTGGTATGGGCGAGAAGCTGTCTGATCTGGAACAGTTCTACCCGGACAGAATGGCTTCCAGAATCCTGGGAATGGGCGATATCCAGTCCCTGATTGAGAAAGCGGCTGCCGAGGTGGATGAGGAACAGGCCAAGGAGCTGAGCCAGAAGCTGCGCAAGGCGGAATTTGATTACAATGATTTTCTGACCCAGATGCAGCAGATTAAAAAGATGGGCGGTATGGGAAGTATTCTTTCCATGATGCCGGGTATGGGAAACCAGCTGTCCGGTGTGGATATGGATGAAGGTGAAAAATCCATGCACAGAGTAGAGTCCATCATCCTCTCCATGACAAAGGAGGAGAGGGCTAATCCAAACCTCATAAACCCTTCCAGGAAACAGCGCATTGCAAAAGGCGCCGGTGTGGAGGTCAGCGAGGTCAACCGTCTGGTAAAACAGTTTGACCAGATGAAGAAAATGATGAAGCAGATGCCGGGCCTTATGGGCGGCGGCAAGCGAAAAGGCGGATTCGGCGGTCTGGGAGGACTGCTGGGCGGCAAGATGAAGATGCCCTTTTAGGACACAGAATGCTGATACCACAATCCGCAGACCAGGCTAGTCAAACAGGAATACTCCTGTATGTCTAATATAAGAACAATTCACAAGGAGGTGAAATCACATGGCAGTAAAGATGAGATTAAGAAGAATGGGACAGAAGAAGGCTCCTTTCTATAGAATCGTAGTTGCTGATTCCAGATCCCCAAGGGATGGCAAATTCATCGCGGAAATCGGCACTTATGACCCAACCAGGGAACCAAGTGTCATCAAATTTGACGAGGAAGCAGCTAAGAAGTGGTTAGCAACAGGTGCACAGCCAACTGAGACCGTAGGAAAGCTCTTAAAAATCGCCGGCATTCAGTAGTTGACAATGAGGTGTTAAGATGAAGGAATTAGTCGAAGTGATTGCGAAAGCACTGGTCGATAACCCAGAAGAAGTTGTTGTTACCGAATCAATGAAGGGCGAGGACACCCTGATTGAGCTTAAGGTGTCTCCTGCCGACATGGGCAAGGTCATCGGCAAGCAGGGCAGGATTGCAAAGGCAATCCGTTCCGTTGTCAAGGCCGCTGCATCCAAGGAAGACAAGAAAGTAATCGTTGAGATTCAGTAAGCAGGATTCAGTACGCAGACAATGAAGGACCGCTGGCCGCAGGGCTGGCGGTTCATTTATTGCCCGGGAATATTGTCCCGGAACATTTATCCGTAAAATTACTTATCACAGAAAGGTGACAGGTGTATGGAAAACATGCTGAGAGTGGGAGTCATAACCTCCGCCCACGGAATCAAAGGGGAAGTAAAGGTATTCCCCACCACAGATGACGCCAAACGTTTCAAAGAGCTGAAGGAAGTCATCCTTGACACAGGAAAAGAGCATATTCCCATGGAAATCGAACATGTGAAATTCTTCAAGAACATGGTCATCCTCAAATTCAGGGGATATGACAATATAAATGAAATAGAAAAATATAAATCCAGGGACCTGCTGATAACCAGGGATCAGGCCGTGGACCTGGAGCCCGATGAATACTTTATCACGGACCTGATTGGACTTACTGTGGTATCGGACCAGGGCGCGGAGCTGGGAACCCTTAAGGATGTGCTGGAAACAGGGGCCAATGATGTATATGTGGTTGCCATGAAGGACGGAAAGGAACTGATGCTTCCCGCCATCGGTGACTGTATTCTGAATGTGGACCTGGAGCAGGGACGCATGGAGGTCCATGTTCTGGAGGGACTTATGGATTTGTAGTGCCCATAACCTGGTAAGACCCATGGTTCAAAGGTCCATGGTTCTGTAAAAAGGGCTTGTGTTTTATCTGGTTTTGTTGTATATAAAGAGAGGGGATAAACCGTGCTGCATCATGTAATGCAGTATTGGGGCGGAAGGCCGCCGGTGCAGCAAGGAAAAGGAATCTGATATGATAACAGAAGACCCTCTTCCTGATTCTGGCGTATCTGGTCCGCACCATGGGGCCGGGCTTTATCCGCAGCGGCCTCTTTAATTCAGACTGTTCCAACCGGATGCAGGGCAGTCCACGCATACAGCCAGATATCCCACATATGCGAGACACAGCAGTGCCTGTTGTTATATACCAGGGACCATGGCGGCTATCTTCTGGATAAGAGACAGATGGGCGCTGTCTGCATAAACGGCCTGCGCACGTTCCTTTTCGAACGTTCCGGCAAGTCGGTAAAGTAGATACAGGTCAGGGATTATATACCTGTAAAAAGCAACTGATAAAGCCGGCCCTGGCATCTGAGATTGGGGCCGGCTTTTAGAGATACTTTTTGGCTGAGTACAGACAGAAAGGAACTTAAACATGGCCAACATAACTGTTTTAGACCAAAGCACCATCAACAAAATTGCAGCCGGCGAGGTCATTGAGCGGCCTGCTTCCGTAGTGAAGGAGCTGCTGGAAAATGCCGTTGACGCCCATGCCACCGCCGTAACCGTGGAAATCAAGGACGGCGGCTGTTCCTTGATTCGCGTCACCGACAACGGATGGGGCATCCCAAAGGAGGAAATACCCCTGGCATTCCTGCGCCACGCCACAAGTAAAATCAAGACAGTGGAGGATTTATTCACCATTTCCTCCCTGGGTTTCCGCGGCGAGGCCCTGGCCAGCATAGCGGCCGTGGCCCAGGTGGAGCTGATTACAAAGACGGGGGACAGCCTTACCGGTTCCCGGTACCAGATTGAAGGCGGGGTTGAGAAGGGGCTGGAGGAAATAGGCGCCCCTGATGGTACCACCATCATTGCCCGAAACCTGTTTTACAACACGCCTGCGAGGAAGAAATTCCTTAAGACACCCATGACAGAGGGCGCCCATGTGGCGGCCCTGGTGGAGAAGATTGCCCTTTCCCACCCGGATATTTCCATCCGCTTCATACAGAACAATCAAAATAAGCTCTACACCTCAGGAAACCACAACCTGAAGGACCTGATATATACTGTATTCGGACGGGAGATTGCGGGAAACCTTCTCCCGGTGGAAATCAATGAGGACTGGATTACAGTCACCGGATTTACAGGCAAGCCGGTCATAGCCAGATCCAACCGGAATTATGAAAATTATTTCATCAATGGCCGTTACATCAAGAGTTCCATTATATCCAAGGCCATTGAGGAGGCATATAAACCCTATATGATGCAGCACAAGTATCCCTTTACCATGCTGCATTTCCATATTGAGCCGGACACCCTGGACGTAAATGTGCATCCCACCAAGATGGAACTGCGCTTTGCCGACGGGGAAAAGGTGTACCATGCAGTGTTAAGGGCTGTCAGCAATGCCCTGGCCCACAAGGAGCTGATCCCCCAGGTCAGCCTGGAAGCAAAACAGGAAAAGGAGGCCAGGCAGCTGGCAGAGAAACTGGCTCCCCGCCCGGAGCCGTTCGAGGTGCGCAGGCGGGAGAACCTAAGCCAGAAAACCTCCGGCAGCCCCGTCCAGGTACAGAACGGCGGCCCGTCCTCCGGCGCTGGTTCAGTTTACACCCAGTCAGCCCCGCCCAGGCCATCCTTTGTCAATGAGCTGATGCCTGACTGGCTGAAGGAGAGAAGAAAGGAACAGGAAAAGCGTTCAGTCTCCCCGGCCGCAGTTAATCCCCATCAAACGGAAAACACGGTTTCTGCCGGGAAGGATATTGGGGCCGGCGGGCCAGCTTCCGGACAGACAGACTCCGGCCAGACAGACTCCGGACAGACAGTTTCCGGACAGACAGGCTCCGGCCAGACGGCACCTGGTCAGACAGCTTCCGGTCAGACAGGCCCCGGCCAAACAATTTCCAGCCAGACAGCCCACGGCCAGACAGCGCCCAGTCAGTCAGACTCCGGCCAGACAGTCCCCAGTCATCCAGAACCCGGTATGACCGGGAATTCAGACACAACCGGTACCGCTTCTGCCCATACAGGAGCCGGTACAGCCGGCTGCACCGCCGGGCCGGAACAGCTGGACCTGTTTGACGGCAAGCTTTTGGACCCCAAGGCCAGGCTGAAGCACAAGCTTATCGGCCAGCTGTTTGACACCTACTGGATGGTGGAGTACAATGAACAGCTGTTCATCATTGACCAGCATGCTGCCCATGAAAAGGTGCTCTATGAGAATACCATCAAGTCCTTAAAGACAAGGCAGTACGACATGCAGATGGTGGACCCGCCCATTATCCTTACACTGAACATGAACGAAGAACTTCTCCTGGAGAAATATATGGATTATTTCACGGGAATCGGTTTTGAGATAGAACCCTTTGGCGGCAGGGAATACGCGGTGCGCGGCGTGCCTGCCAACCTGTTTTCCATTGCCAAGAAGGAACTGCTGACAGAGATGATCGACGGGCTTTCGGAGGATATGTCTGTACATAACCCGGACATCATCTATGAAAAGGTGGCCTCCATGTCCTGCAAGGCAGCTGTCAAAGGACATCATACCATGTCCTTCCAGGAGGCCAATGTGCTCATTGACCAGCTTCTGGACCTGGAAAACCCCTATGCCTGCCCTCACGGCAGGCCTACCATCATCTCCATGAGCAAGTATGAGCTGGAGAAAAAATTCAAACGCATTGTCTGAAAGGAGCTTTTAACATATGAAGCAGCCGCTCATTGTCCTCACAGGACCCACGGCAGTGGGAAAGACCGCCCTTTCCATCCGGCTGGCAAAGGCCATTGGCGGGGAGATCGTCAGCGCGGATTCCATGCAGGTATACAGGCACATGGATATCGGCTCTGCCAAGGTGACTCCCGGGGAAATGGACGGGGTTCCCCATTATCTCATTGACGTGCTGGATCCCCGGGACTCCTTTAATGTGGTCACCTTCCAGCAGATGGCAAAGGAGGCCCTGAGGGAGATTTACAGCCACGGCCGTATTCCTGTCATTGCCGGCGGAACCGGCTTTTATATACAGGCCCTGCTGTACGACATTGATTTTAAAGAAAATGAGGACAGCAGCCCTGTCCGCAGGGAACTGGAAGCCCTGGCTGAGAGGGAGGGAGAGAGGGCTCCCCAGCTCCTTCATGCCATGCTCCGCCAGGTGGACCCGGAGGCAGCCGCCCAAATCCATGCCAACAATATAAAACGTGTCATCCGGGCCATTGAATACTTCCGCCAGACAGGGGAGAAGATTTCCCTCCATAACCAGCAGGAGAGGGAGAAGGAATCCCCCTACAATTTCCTCTATTATGTTCTGAACACAGACCGGGCCCTGCTCTATGAGAGAATTGACCGCAGGGTGGACCTGATGATGGAACAGGGACTGGTGGAGGAAGTAAAGGCATTAAAGGATATGGGCTGCCGGAGAGGCCATACCTCCATGCAGGGGCTGGGATATAAGGAGATTCTGGACTATCTGGAGGGCAGATGCAGCCTGGATGAGGCTGTATATATACTGAAACGCGATACAAGACATTTTGCAAAACGCCAGCTGACCTGGTTCAAACGGGAAAGGGATGTGCGCTTTTTGAATCTGCCTGATTTCGGAGGGGATGTCTCAAACGTCCTGGAACGGATATTAGAGGATTGCGCAAAGCAGGGAATCGTGCTACAATAACAAACCGGAAAACGGAGGATTATAAACCAATGGATATAAATGGAATGAACCAGATGTACGAAAGCCTTGGCATCAGCCGGGAAGTCAGGGAGTTTGCGGCTGAGACGGAAAAAGCGCTGAGGGAACGCTTTGAGGCCATTGATGCGGTGGCGGAATACAATCAGATGAAGGTTATCAAGGGAATGCAGGACAACCGTGTCAGCGACATCCACTTTGCAGCTACCACAGGTTACGGTTACAATGACCTGGGACGCGATACGCTGGAGGATGTGTATGCCAGCGTATTCCACGGTGAGAGCGCCCTTGTGCGTCCTCAGCTCATGAGCGGCACACATGCCCTTCATGTGGCCCTGTCAGGCAACCTGCGTCCAGGGGACGAGCTTTTGTCGCCTGTGGGCAAGCCCTATGACACCCTGGAGGAAGTCATAGGAATCAGGGATTCTGTGGGTTCCCTTAAGGAATACGGGGTGGTCTACCGCCAGGTGGACCTGTTTGAGGACGGTTCCTTTGACTATGAGGGCATTGCGGCAGCCATAAATGAAAGGACAAAACTGGTGACCATACAGCGTTCCAAAGGGTACGCCACCCGTCCCACATTGTCTGTGAAGCGGATTGGGGAATTGATTTCCTTCATAAAGAACATAAAACCGGACGTTATCTGCATGGTGGACAACTGCTACGGTGAGTTTGTGGAAACCCTGGAGCCAACCGATGTGGGGGCGGATATGATTGTAGGTTCCCTGATCAAAAATCCCGGCGGCGGACTGGCTCCCATCGGCGGCTATATCGTGGGCAGAAAGGACTGTATTGAACGGGCGTCCTACCGCTTAAGCGCTCCCGGACTGGGCAAGGAGGTAGGCGCCAGCCTGGGGTTAAACCAGCAGCTGTACCAGGGGCTTTTTCTTTCCCCTGTTGTGGTGTCAGGAGCCTTAAAGGGCGCCATATTCGCGGCCAATATTTATGAGCGCCTGGGCTACGGCGTGGTGCCAGACGGCAGTGAATCCCGTCACGATATCATCCAGGCCATCACCTTCGGCACGCCGGAGGGCGTCATATCCTTCTGCAAGGGAATACAGGCAGCCGCGCCTGTGGACAGCTATGTGACACCCGAACCATGGGATATGCCTGGATACGACAGCCCTGTTATTATGGCAGCAGGCGCTTTTGTCCAGGGATCGTCCATCGAGCTCTCGGCTGACGGCCCCATTAAGCCGCCCTATGCCGTATATTTCCAGGGAGGACTGACCTGGTACCATGCAAAGCTGGGAATACTCAAGTCATTGCAGCAGCTGTTGGATGACGGGGTTTTGAAAATCTTAAGATGACACCCCAGGAAACTTATGGTAATATATACTAATTAGGCTGAACCCAGGTCCTGCGGCCCAGGGGTTTGGCCTGACTGACCGGAGGGTAAGACACATGCATTACAAGAATTTCTGGATACTTTTAATCATGCTGCTGGCAGGCATTGTCCTGGGAGGCTTTATGGGACAGCTGGCAGAAGGGATTTCCTGGCTGAACTGGCTGAATTTCGGACAATCCTTTGGGCTGGATTCGCCTCTGGTAATTAATTTCGGCATCCTGGTCATCACCTTCGGACTGACCATCAAGATTACCATGGCCAGTATCATCGGCGTGGCAGTGGCACTCATCATTTACCGGTATATATAATTTTCCTGACTTTGTGCTTGGAGAGGTGCGTAGTTAGGAGAGAGATGGAAAGAATAAGAATTAAGGATCTGCCCCACAAGGACCGCCCCTATGAAAAATGTCTGAGTCTGGGTCCGGACAGCCTGTCCGATACAGAGCTTCTGGCAGTCATCCTGCGCACCGGAAGCAGGGAAGGAAACTCCCTGGACCTGGCAGACAGCCTGCTGGCTCTGGGAAGCCCCGGAGACGGCCTGCTGGGCCTTTTGCACCATTCCCTGGATGATTTTACACGAATCAAGGGAGTTGGTAAGGTAAAGGGGGTCCAGCTGCTTTGTATAGGAGAGCTGTCAAAACGCATCTGGAAGCGGAAGGCCAGCGAGCATACTCTTTACTTTGGCCGTCCGGAGGAAATATCGGACTATTATATGGAAGATATGCGCCATCTGGAGCAGGAGGAAATCCGGGTCATGTTTCTGAATACCAAGCAGGCCATGGTTCGTGATCAGATTATGGCCAGAGGGACAGTAAATGCATCTGTCATGACGCCCCGTGAGGTACTCATCGAAGGCCTCAGGTGCCGGGCCGTGTCCATGGTGCTGGTTCACAACCATCCCAGCGGAGACCCCACCCCCAGCAGAGCAGACATACTGCTCACCAAACGCCTGAAAGAAGCGGGAGACCTGGTGGGAATCACACTGATCGATCACATTGTCATCGGAGACAGGCGGTATCTCAGTTTCCGCGAAGAGAATTTAATGTAAGAGGAAGTTTATCCATGGAAACCAAACACAGTAAATATATTCTGGCAGGACTTACGGTGCTGTGCGTACTGCTCATCTGCATCACATCCCTGAAGGACGGCATCATGGAACCCCTGCGCACCGGTGTGGGTTATTTTCTGATTCCCATACAGACAGGAGTCAACGCAGTGGGAACCGGCATCTATAACGAATTAAAGGATTACGGCAGCCTAAAAGATGCGCTGCGGGAAAATGAGGAACTGAAGACCCAGATTGTACAGCTCACAGAGGACAATAACCGTCTGCAGGCAGAGCAGTTTGAACTGGACCGCTTAAGGAAGCTCTACGAGCTTGACCAGGATTACATGCAGTATGATAAAATCGGGGCCAGGGTCATTGCCCGTGATTCAGAAAAATGGTTCCAGGTATTCCGCATCAACAAGGGTTCTGCCGACGGAGTGGCCGTGGACATGAACGTGGTTGCCGACGGCGGCCTGGTGGGCATTGTGACGGATGTGGGCGCCAATTACGCCACGGTGCGTTCCATCATTGACGATTCCAGCCGTGTGGGAGCCATGAAGCTGGATTCCTCCTATAACTGTATTGTGGCAGGAGATCTGACCCTCTATGAGGAGGGGCGTCTTAAGCTTACGGATTTTTCAAAGGATGCGGTTCTCAGGGACGGCGATCAGATCGTCACCTCCAACATCAGCACCAAGTTCCTTCCGGGCATCCTGGTTGGATATGCTGCGGATGTCTCCATTGACCCGGACCACCTGACCCAGTCAGGCTATCTGATTCCGGTGGCTGATTTTAATAATCTGCAGGAGGTGCTAATTATTACAGATATCAAAGATACAGGAGAGGCGGCTGCCCAGTGATTCAAGCAAAGATAAAACAGGTACTCATCAATATATTGTTTATCGTGCTGGCATTTACGGTGCAAAACTGTGTATTTCCCCTGCTCCCGTTTTTGTCGGCAACGCCCAATCTGCTTTTAATCCTTACGTTTTCCTTCGGCTTTATCCATGGGAAGAATGCGGGGATGTTTTACGGCGTTCTTTCAGGCCTTTTACTGGACCTTTTCTACAGCGGGCCTTTTGGCTTTTATACCCTTATCTATATTTATATCGGCTATGCCAACGGCATTTTTACCAAGTACTATTACGAAGACTACATCACCCTTCCGCTGATACTCAGTATTTTTAACGGAATCTGGTACAGCATGTATATATATATATTCCGCTTCTTAATCCGCGGACGTCTGAATCTTCCTTATTATTTCAGGAACATCATGCTTCCGGAGATTATATTTACTGCAGTTACCACTCTTTTGATTTACAGGCTGTTCCTTTCCGCCAGCAGACGTGTGGAGGATATAGGAAAAAGGAGAGACACAAAACTTGTTTGACGAACTGTTAGAAATTGTAAAAGAATTTTTCAAGAAGCTGTTCAGCTCACGGCTCTTTGCCCTTTCCGTGATGTTTACCGTCATGTTTGCCGGGCTGTTAGGCAAGCTGTTTCAGATGCAGATTCTGGACGGAAGCGAATACCAGGAAACCTATATGCAGAGGACGGAAAAAAACGTCACCACACCGGGGTCCAGGGGCAACATCTATGACAGAAACGGCAACAGGCTGGCTTATAATGAGCTGGCTTATTCCGTCACCATACAGGATTTGGGGGATTATCCCAGGCCCAGCTCACGCAACCAGATGCTGTACCGCCTGGTACGGATACTGGACCGCCGCGGTGAGACTGTGGAGGGAAAATTCGAGATTGCCCTTGATCAGAACGGTGAGATGTTCTTCACATCCAGCTCTGATTCGGCCAGAACCCGTTTCTTCCTGAATTTTTACGGTCTTTCCTCCACCGCAAGCCTAAATGACCCAAAGGGCAAATATCCCACCAACATCACGGCCAGGGAGGCCTTTGAGCGCAAGAAGGTGGATTATGAGCTGGATAAGATGAAGGATGAAAAAGGCAATCCCCTGGTCATACCGGACAACATAGCCCTGGGCATGATCAATATTATCTATACCATGAAGCTGACCGAATACCAGAAGTACGAGACCACCACCGTGGCCACCAATATCAGCAATGAGACCATGGTGGAAATCAATGAGAATGCCGCGGACTTAAAGGGAGTTGCGGTGGAACAGTCCTATGTGCGCAAGTATGAGGACAGCATCTATTTTGCCCCTATCATCGGCTATACCGGCAAGGTTCAGGAGGATCAGCTGTCCGCCCTGAACGAGCAGTGGCACCAGTCCGATGAGGCGGCCGGCCTGCCGGAAGACGCTCCGGACAAGTACGATCTCAACGATATTGTGGGCCGTATCGGAATCGAGAAATCCATGGAGCTGGAGCTTCAGGGAGAAAAGGGCTACTCCAGGATGTATGTGGACAACATGGGGCGTCCCCGTGAAATCATTGAAAAGACGGACGCCAAGGCCGGGGATGATGTGTACCTGACCATTGACAGGGATCTGCAGATTGCTATTTACAAGCTGATAGAGCAGCAGCTGGCCGGTATCATCAGCTACCATCTCCAATACGATGATTTGGACCCCGACAAGACTTATGACCCTTCCAAAATACCCATTCCTGTAAAGGACGCCTATTACCAGCTGATTAACAACAATGTGCTGTCCCTAATGGATATGTCCCAGGAAGGGGCGTCCGACATTGAAAAACAGATTTACAGCAAATACGAGACATCCAGGGATCAGATACTCGGGGCGATACGCAACGAGCTTCTCAGCTCCCATGCCCTGGCCATGAACGATCTTCCCAAGGACATGGCTACCTATATGAATTATATCTATGCTTATCTGTCTGACGGGTCCGTGGGGATCATACAGAAGGATAAGATTGACCAGTCCTCGCCGGAATACCAGGCGTGGAGGGATGGTACTATCAGCCTGAGGGATTATATTTACAGCGGAATCGCGGGAAACTGGGTGGACACCACCCGTCTGGACGTGACCAGTAAATACTCCGATGCAGACGATATATTCACCCAGCTGGTGGACCATGTCATCGAATCCCTGCGCAGCGACAACAAATTTACAAAGCGCATGTTCCGTTACCTGATTAACGATGAGGTCATAACAGGCCGTGAGCTCTGTCTGGCCCTTTATGCCCAGGGCGTGCTGGCATATGACGCCCAGGCCATAGCCGCCCTCCAGATGGGGGATTCCACCTACACCTACCAGTTTATCAAGGAAAAGATATCCAACCTGGAGCTGACACCGGCGCAGCTGGCTCTTGACCCGTGTACGGCAGGAGTGGTGGTGACGGACGTAAAAACAGGTGAAGTCCGGGCCCTGGTCACATATCCCAGCTATGACAATAACCTGATGTCGGGCAGCGTGGACGCGGCTTACTTCAGCCAGCTCCAGGACGACATGTCCAGACCCCTTTACAACAACGCCACGCAGGCCCAGAAGGCCCCCGGTTCCACCTTTAAGCCCATCACGGCTGTGGCAGCCCTGGAAGAGGGCGTGATAGGACTTCAGGACACCATCGAGTGTACCGGTATATACGATCAGATTTCCAAGCCCATCAAGTGCTGGATCTGGCCCGGACGCCATAACAGCGAGAACATCGAGGAAGGCATACAGAACTCCTGCAACTACTTCTTCGCCGAGCTGGCCCACAGGCTCTGTATGAAGCCGGACGGCACCTATTCGCCGGACCAGGGTCTTGCCACCCTGCGCAAATACGCCACCCTTTTCGGTCTGGATCACACCTCAGGTGTGGAGATTTCCGAGAACGAGCCCCAGATATCATCGGAGGACCCGGAGCGTTCCGCCATGGGACAGGGCACCCATTCCTACACCAATGTCCAGCTTTCCCGCTATGTGGCAGCTCTTGCCAACCGCGGAAATGTATTTGAGCTGAGTCTTTTAGATAAACTTACCGACTCTGACGGCAACCTGATTAAGGACTATACCCCTGCCATCAGCTCCCATGTGGACGCGGCTGACAGTACCTGGGACGCGGTCCAGACCGGTATGCGCCGGGTAATCACGGACAGCTCCGCCAAGAGTATTTTCTCCGACCTCCCTGTGGAGGTGGCAGGCAAAACCGGAACAGCCCAGGAGGACAAGAGCCGTTCCAACCATGCCTTCTTCGTTTCCTTTGCGCCTTACAGCCATCCGGAAATTGCCGTGACTGTAAATATTCCTTACGGATATGCGGGAACTAACGCCGCAACCCTTGGCAAAAAGGTGTACGAGTATTATTATAAATATACCACCCTGGAGCAGATAGAAAGCTCCGGTGCATTAGGTGTATCAAATGTAAATATTGGTGACTAAACCAGCAAAAGAGGTGATTGTATGCGCAATGCAGTTGTAATCAAGAGCAGCAAGGCAGGAATGACTGTCATCCTGGACCCTGAACTGCCCTTTGGCGAGCTTTTGGACGCCATCGGGAAAAAGTTCAGTGAGAGCGCCCGTTTCTGGGGTTCGGTCCAGATGACCCTGACCCTGGAGGGCCGGGATCTGACTGCGGCCCAGGAATTTGCAATTGTCGATACGATTACGAAGAACTCACAGATTGAAGTCCTCTGTCTTCTGGACACGGATGCGGAACGGATTGAACGCTGTGAGAAAGCACTGAATGATAAGCTGATGGAACTGAACTCCCAGACAGGGCAGTTCTACCGGGGAACACTGAAGCGCGGAGACTGCCTGGAATCCGAGGCCAGCATCGTGATCATAGGAAATGTGGATCACGGAGCAAGGGTGACGGCCAAGGGCAATGTCATTGTACTGGGAGAACTTAAAGGTACAGTGACAGCCGGTGTGTCCGGCAATCCCCAGGCCGTTGTCATGGCCCTTGACATGGCTCCCCTGCAAATCCGCATCGGGGATATGAGCAGCCGTTTCAACGAGAGAAACAAGCGTCTGGGGCGGGGACCCATGATAGCCCTGGCGGAAGATGGGGCCATTGTTATGCGGTCTTTAAAAAAGTCATTCCTAAACAATATGTTAAATTTTGCTTAATGCCAAAAAAATACTGGTAAATTTACGAAATTTAATGTACAATAGGAAGGTAAAGTAATTTTCAGGAGGATTTCATCATGAGCGAGGTCATTGTGATTACTTCTGGAAAAGGCGGGGTAGGCAAGACGACTACTTCTGCCAATGTGGGAACAGGACTGGCTATCCTGGGTAAGCGGGTAGTGCTGATTGATACAGATATCGGCCTGCGCAACCTGGACGTGGTCATGGGACTGGAAAACCGCATTGTCTACAATCTTGTAGACGTGGTGGAAGGCAACTGCCGTATGAAGCAGGCCCTGATAAGAGACAAAAGATACCCGAACCTATACCTTCTGCCTTCGGCCCAGACACGGGACAAGACATCCGTGAATCCGGAGCAGATGATAAAGCTGGTTGATGACCTGAGGGAAGAATTTGACTACATACTGTTAGATTGTCCCGCGGGCATTGAACAGGGATTTTACAATGCCATAGCCGGTGCTGACAGGGCACTGGTAGTCACGACGCCGGAGGTTTCGGCTATCCGCGATGCAGACCGTATCATCGGGCTGCTGGAACATGCGGAGATAGACGAGATTGACTTGATTGTCAACCGGATCCGGGCCGACATGGTCCGTAGGGGAGACATGATGTCTTTAAGCGATGTGACGGACATTCTGGCAGTAAACATCATCGGAGCAGTGCCCGATGACGAGAACATCGTCATTTCCACCAACCAGGGAGAACCTCTGGTGGGACTGGGCTCTACGGCCGGACAGGCTTATCTTGATATCTGCCGCAGGATACTGGGAGAGAGCATACCTATGACAAATCCCGGTGAGACGGAAACCTTTTTTGCCAGGCTGCGCGGAATACTTAAGAGAGCATAGAAGGGATGGTGTCAAGGTGAGATGGTTCCAGGGGTTTCAAACCAGGCGTTCCGGAGAGACAGCTAAGATGCGGCTAAAGCTTTTGCTGGTATCCGATAAGGCAGGCTGCTCACCGGAGATGATACTGATGATAAAAGATGACGTGATACACGCCATTTCCAAATATATGGAGATAGAAAAGGACAAAGTCCAGATACAGATGGATACAGAGGGCAGTCCCCAAAAGGGCGGCTGCCGGACACTGCCTGTGCTTCATGCCAACATACCGATTCGTTCCATATCGAACAAGGGGCTATATTAAATATGTTTTTGGATTATGATTTCAGACATTTTAATTTTCGGCTGATATTTTATATGATTGTACTCAACGTCATCGGCGTGCTGGTTATCCGCAGCGCTACGAATATGAACGCGGATGCAGTCAACAAGCAGCTTTTAGGAGTGTTCATAGGACTGGCTGTGGCCATTGGTCTTTCCCTGGTGGATTACCACAAAATCCTGAACTTCAGTACCCTCATATACGGCCTGTGTATTGCAAGCCTTGTGGCCGTACTGATTTGGGGCAATGTGGTGAACAACGCCAGGCGCTGGATTGAGGTTCCGGCCATCGGCCAGCTTCAGCCATCAGAGTTTGTTAAGATAGGCCTTATCATAACCTTTTCCTGGTATTTCATGAAATACCAGGAAAAGATTAATCAGGTCAGCACTGTGGCCATAGCAGCCGTACTGTTTGCCATTCCGGCGGCATTGATCTTTGAACAGCCGAATCTGTCTACCTGTCTTGTAATTATGGTAATGGTACTGGGAATCGTATTTGCAAGCGGCATAAGCTATAAGTGGATTGCAGGAACCCTGGCTGTTACCATTCCCGTAATGGCCACCTTTGTCTACCTGCTGCTTCACGGTATGATTCCATTCATAAAGGATTATCAGGCAGGACGTATCCTGGCCTGGTTTTATCCGGACCAGTACGGAGAGGCCCGTTATCAGCAGAACAACTCCATCATTGCCATCGGTTCAGGCCAGCTAAAAGGCAAAGGGCTTTTCAACACCACCATAGCGTCTGTCAAGAATGGTAATTTCCTGTCAGAGGAGCAGACGGACTTCATCTTTGCCGTGATCGGCGAGGAGCTGGGTTTCATCGGCTGTGTGGTGGTCATCGCCTTATTTTTATTAATAATTTATGAATGTCTTATGATGGCTGCACGGGCCAGGGATTTATCCGGCCGCCTTATCTGTGTGGGCATGGCAACACTGATTGCGTTCCAGGCATTTGCCAACATCGCTGTTGCCACAGGCATCTTTCCCAATACAGGACTTCCCCTTCCGTTCATCAGTTTCGGAAGCAGTTCTTTAATCAGTATTTTTATGGGAATAGGGCTGGTGCTCAATGTGGGGCTTCAGAGAGAAACAAGACATATCTAATCCAAGGAGGGTTAATTTAATATGACAATTGGTTTGATTGCACATGACGCAAAAAAGAAACTGATGCAGAACTTCTGCATCGCATACAGGGGAATACTCAGCAAGAACACACTGTATGCAACAGGTACCACAGGCCGCCTGATAGAAGAGGTGGCTAACCTTAATATTCACAAATATCTGGCAGGGCATCTGGGCGGAATGCAGCAGATGGCTGCTCAGATTGAGCACAATGAGATGGATCTGGTCATCTTTTTACGTGACCCGCAGAATCCCAAATCACATGAGCCGGATGTAAACGATGTGGTCCGCCTGTGTGATATCTACAACATTCCCCTTGCCACCAATCTGGCATCTGCCGAACTGCTTATCAAGGCGCTTGACAGGGGCGATATGGAATGGCGAGAGGTAGTCAGGTAATGAAGGCAGTGCGGACGCGCAGCTTTCTGTGTGCGCTTCTTCTGGGGGCTGTCGCCCTTTCCACCACGGGCTGTCTTTCAGGCATTAAGGAACCCTACAGCCTGGAAGAGCGAATCCCGGTCATGGAGGACAGCCTGTCCCGGACCGTGCGCTATGCAGACGGTTTTGCTTCGGATTTATGTGTAGTGGAGGATGAAGGCAGCTTTGACGAAAATTATGTGACATCGGAGGCAGCTGCCCTTTTTGATGTCAGCGACAGGGAAACACTCTACAGCAAGGAAGCCTTTGAACGGCTGTATCCGGCCAGTATCACCAAGGTTATGACCGCCCTGGTAGCCATTAAAAACGGCGATTTAAACGCCCGGGTAGTTGTGACAGATGATGCTGTTATCACGGAATCCGGGGCAACCCTGTGCGGCATTGAACCGGGAGATACCCTGACATTGGAACAGCTTTTATACGGGCTTATGCTTCCTTCGGGCAATGACGCAGGCGCTGCAATCGCAGTGCACATTGCGGGCAGCATTGACAAGTTCGCGGATATGATGAACCAGGAGGCTGCCAGTCTGGGAGCCACCGGAACTCATTTTGTAAACCCTCACGGGCTTAACGATCCGGACCATTATACCACGGCCTATGACCTGTATCTCATTTTCAATGAGGCCCTTAAATATCCGGTATTCCGGCAGATTGTGGGCACCACATCCTATACGGCCAACTACCACGACAAGGACAGCCAGGCCGTCACCAAGACATGGAAAGGCGGAAACTGGTTCATGACAAGGGAGCGGGAGACGCCGGAAGGCCTGACCGTATTCGGGGGAAAGACAGGCACTACCAACGCAGCCGGCTATTGTCTCATCATGGCTACCAGGGACCAGAATGATAAGGAATATATATCTGTTGTACTGAAATCAGACAGCCGTCCCGGCCTATATGATAACATGACAAATATAATTTCTAAAATCGTCAAATAGTGATTGCGCTTTCTATGAATTTATACTATAATTAGAGTAATCTTAATTGATTTTTTATACAACATATATAACTCAAGGAGGAGATTGGTATGGTTCAGATTATTGCAGGAAAAAAAGGTAAAGGCAAGACCAAACATCTGTTAGATATGGCCAATGCAGCAATCAAGGGGGCCAACGGCACTGTCGTATATCTGGATAAAAGTGCCCAGCATATGTATGAGTTAAACAACAAAATTCGTCTCATTAATGTCAATGAATTCCCACTTACAAACAGCGATGGATTTTTAGGATTTATCTGTGGTATTATCTCTCAGGATCACGATTTGGAGACTATGTACCTGGATAGCTTTTTAAAGCTGTCATGCCTGGAGGGAGCAGACATTTCTGATACATATATGACATTGAAAAATATCGGTGAAAAATACCATATAACCTTTGTGTTAAGTATTTCCATGGACGCTGCGGAGCTTCCTGAGTGTGCTAAGGGCGATGTGATTATTTCATTGTAATGATACATTTTCTGTGATAAAATACAGACAGGACTTATAGGCTGCCAACCTGCTGGGATTAAAATGCCTGGTATGGAGGGCAGCTTTTTGTGAAGTGATGTGTATTTTGTAAAAGGAGGCCGGATTTATGGCCAAAAAGAAAAACAAAAAAGTCGTACGTTACCGCAGGCCTCTCAACATCAACGTGGGAATGATTATCTTCTTTATCATTTTTATTTACCTGGTATTCAGCGTTTATACGTATCTGAAACGGGAGAAGATTCAGTTCTATGAGGTAGTGGACGGCGGAATCGTCAATAACCGAATCTACAACGGGCTGATTCTCCGTGAGGAGCAGGTGCGGACAGCAGACCGCTCCGGCTATATCAATTATTATCTGCGTGAGGGAAAACGTGCTTCTGTGGGAAGCCGTATTTATTCTCTGGACGAGACTGGGAACCTGGAGGCGCTGTTAAAAGAGAATGCCGAGGAGGGCAGTTCTCTTTCCGATGACAGCCTGTCGGACCTTAAAAAGCAGCTTACATCCTTTGTCCTGTCCTTTCAGAACCAGGATTTCGGAACCATCTATGACGCCAGAATTTCCCTGGACGCCTCAGTGATGGAATATTCCAGCTTCAGCACCCTGGACCAGTTAGACAAGCTGGCGGAACAGTCAGGGGCTGTCTTTGAACAGGTCCGATCCGATGTATCGGGAGTGGTATCTTACGGAATTGACTCCTTTGAATCCATGACAACGTCAGACGTGGAGGCAGCTTCCTTTGACCGAAGCACCTACGTCAAGACAGTACATAAATCCGGGGATTTGATTGACAGCGGCTCTCCGGCCTATAAAATTGTTACTTCGGAAAAATGGTCCATTGTATTTCCGCTGAGCGAAGAGGACGCGGCCCTTTATAATGACAAGACTGTCCTTCGGGTCGTATTCCGGGACTATTCCCTCAGCACACCGGCCGCCTATTCCACCTTTACAGGAAAGGATGGAGCTGCCTACGGGAAACTGGATTTTTCAAAATATATGGAACAGTTTATCTCAGACCGATTCGTGGATTTTGAGATAAAAGTGGATAAGGCTGACGGCCTTAAAATTCCTGTCAGCGCAGTGACGGACAAGAATTTTTACCTCATACCGCTGGAGTACATGACCCAGGGCGGCGATTCCTCGGAGGATGGTTTTTATAAGGAAGTTTATACGGAAAACGGCACATCCATTGTATTCGTGCCCACTACGGTCTACTATTCGGATGAGGAATTCTATTACGTGGACATGGGAGAGGAAAACGGCTTCAAGGCAGGGGATTATGTGGTCAGGCCCGAATCCTCGGACCGTTACCAGATTGGGAGGACTGCTTCCCTGAAGGGTGTTTACAATATTAATAAAGGCTATACTATTTTCAAACAAATTGATATACTGGATTCCAACAGTGAATATTATACTGTGCGGAAGAACATGAAATACGGCTTGTCCGTGTACGACCACATCGTGCTGGATGCCTCCATGGTGGAGGAAGGACAGCTGCTGTACCAATAAGGGAGGAAAACAATATGATAAAAAATCAGCTGGAAGAAGTAAGAAAGCATATTGAAGATGCCTGCCGCAGGGCGGGAAGAAATCCTGAGGAAGTGACTCTCATCGCTGTCAGCAAAACAAAACCCGTTCCCATGCTTATGGAGGCTTATGATGCCGGGGCCAGGGATTTCGGTGAGAACAAGGTACAGGAAATCCTGAACAAAAAACCGGAGCTTCCGGAGGATATCCGATGGCATATGATTGGTCATCTGCAGCGCAACAAAGTTCACCAGGTCATTGACAAGGCCATGCTGATTCACTCTGTGGATTCCCTGCGCCTGGCCCAGCAGATTGAGGCCGACGCGGCAAAGCTCGGACTGGATGTGGACATTCTTTTGGAGGTCAATGTGGCCCGAGAGGAGAGTAAATACGGGTTCCTTATGGAGGAAGTGGAGAATGCCATCATGCAGATTAAGGATTTCCCCCATGTGCATATTAAGGGACTTATGACAATTGCGCCTTTTGTAGATAATCCAGAAGAAAATCGTGGAATTTTTAAAAAATTATTTGAATTTGCTGTTGACATAGGTGGCAAAAACATTGATAATGTTACTATGAGTGTGCTCTCAATGGGAATGACTGGGGATTACGAGGTTGCCATTGAAGAAGGAGCGACCATGGTCAGGGTCGGTACCGGTATTTTCGGTTCACGATAAGGTGTTTCCCCCAGTAAGCACTTCATATAGAGATTGGAGAGTGTAAGATGAGTCTGTTAGGTAAGTTAATGGATACCATGAGATTAAATCCTGATGAGGAAGAGGATGATTACTACCTGGACGATGACTTTGAAGAGGAGGCCCCGCGCAAGGGACTGTTCTCAAAGAAGAATACGGAATATGATGAAGAAGAGGAGCAGGACAAGCCCCGGTTTTTAGGAAGATCCAATCCCAAAGTAGTACCTATGAGACGCAGCATGGAAGTGACGATGATTAAACCCACATCCATGGAGGATTCCAGAGACATCTGTGATTACCTTCTGGCAGGCAAGGCGGTGGTACTGAATATGGAGGGTATACATACAGAAGTGGCTCAGAGAATCATAGATTTCACCTCAGGAGCTACCTATTCCATGAACGGCAATCTGCAGAAGATATCTAATTATATCTTCATCGCAACACCTGATTCCGTGGAACTGTCCGGAGATTTCCAGGACATCCTGGCCGCAGGCAGCGCCATGGGCATGGATGTCTCAGGACTCAATATCCATTTGTAGTTGACAAGGAAAAAGAAGCCCCTGTACAGGGGACAAGTATGCGGCAGACCTGGTGTGTCTGCCGATTTGTTGTATAAAATCAGGAGGACACTGGCATGGCTGACAGGATAAATGTATGCAGGGATGGGAAGGCTATCTACGATATCGTACTGACCCAATCCTTTGACGGTTTAAAGGAGGCAGTATCCTGCCTTCCTGTTAAGGAACACAAAATTTGCATTGTGACGGATTCCAATGTGGCGCCCCTGTATCTGGAGGAGGTGCGCGCTGTTCTGGCCGGATGCTGCAAGTCTGTTTCGGTTTTTACCTTCCCGGCCGGGGAGGAGAATAAACATCTGGATACGGTGCGAAACCTGTATGAGCACCTGATTCTGGAGCGTTTTGACAGAAAGGATATGCTGGCTGCCCTGGGCGGCGGCGTGGTGGGCGATTTATGCGGTTTCGCAGCCGCCACTTATCTCAGGGGAGTTGACTTTATTCAGATTCCAACCACCCTGCTTTCACAGGTGGATTCCAGCATAGGCGGCAAGACCGGCGTGGATTTTGACGCCTATAAAAACATGGTAGGCGCATTTCATATGCCCAGGCTGGTTTATGCCAACCTGCGCACCCTTTTAACCCTTCCTGAGGAACAGTTCTCCTCAGGCATGGGCGAGGTGGTAAAACACGGCCTGATTAAGAACCGGGAGTATTACCAGTGGCTGAAGGACAACCGTGAAGGCATTGCTGCCAGGAATCTGGATCTGTGCCAGGCCATGGTTTATGAGAGCTGTATGATTAAGAAGCGTGTGGTGGAAGAGGATCCCACGGAACAGGGAGAAAGAGCTCTTTTGAATTTCGGCCATACCCTGGGCCATGCGGTTGAGAAGCTGGAGAATTTCACCATGCACCACGGCCACTGCGTGGGGCTGGGCTGCATTGGGGCTGCCCGTATCTCCCAGCTCAGAGGCATGCTTACAGAGGAGGAGATGGCGGACATCAGAAATACCTTCCTTTCCTTTGGAATTCCTGACGCTGCGCCGGGTCTTGTGTGGGATCAGGTCCTTAAAACCACCCAGAGCGATAAAAAGGTTGACGCCGGCGTCATCCGTTTTGTCCTGCTTAAGGCCATTGGACAGGCGTATGTGGATACGACTGTTACGGCTGATGAGATGAGGGCTGGTTTTGATGTGATAGGAGGACAGGCATAATGACAAAACAAAAGCAATCCCTGATTGCCAGCTTCCTCATTGGTTTCGCCATCCTTGTGGGCCTGGACCAGTGGACCAAGGGACTGGTGGTACAATCCTTAAAAGGCCAGAAGCCCTTTGTCATCTGGAACGGGGTATTTGAATTCTATTATTCGGAAAACAGGGGCGCTGCCTTCGGAATGATGCAGGAAAAGCAGCTTTTCTTCTTTCTCATCGCGGTCCTTGTGCTGGGAGCCGTGGCTTACCTCATATATAAGATGCCGTCAGACGGAAAATACCGTCCCCTGGCTGTCTGCCTGATGATGATAAGCGCAGGCGCTGTGGGCAATATGATTGATCGGGTCAGTCAGGGATATGTGGTGGATTTCCTGTATTTTAAACTGATTAATTTTCCTATTTTTAATGTGGCCGACTGCTATGTAACCATCGGCGCTGCCTGCCTTGTGTTTTTAATCATGTTTTATTATAAGGACGAGGACATGGCATGTTTCTCATTGAAAAAACAGTAGTATCATACATCAAACAGGAGGAGACACCCCTTTGAAACAGGAATTTTATCCAACGGATATGGAGGACCATGTGCGTATTGATAAATACCTTGCTGAAGCCTGCCCTGATTTAAGCCGCTCCTACATCCAGAAGCTCCTTAAATCAGGGCAGGTCCTGGTTAACGGCCAGGGCGTAAAGGCAAGCTATATCGTGGAGGAAGATGACAGGATTGAGCTGGAAGTGCCGGAGGCCGTGGAGCCGGAAATCGACGCAGAGCCCATGGACCTGGATATTCTCTATGAGGACCAGGACCTTATCCTCATCAACAAGCCTAAAGGAATGGTGGTCCATCCGGCTGCCGGACATTACAGCCATACCCTTGTAAACGGCCTCATGTACCATTGCAAGGACCAGCTGTCCGGCATCAACGGCGTCATGCGGCCGGGCATCGTGCACCGGATCGACATGGATACCACCGGGGTCATCATAGCGTGTAAAAATGATATGGCCCACAGCTCCATCGCTGCCCAGCTCAAGGAACACTCCATCACCCGCAGGTACCAGGCGATTGTCCATGGCGTCATTACAGAGGATGAGGGGACCGTGGACGCGCCCATTGGCCGCCATCCTGTGGAGCGCAAGAAAATGAGCATCAATTACCAGAACGGCAAGAATGCAGTAACCCATTACAGGGTTCTGAACCGTTTCAGGCAGTACACCCATGTGGAGTGCAGGCTGGAGACAGGCCGCACCCATCAGATTCGCGTCCACATGGCCAGTATCCGCCATCCTCTTTTGGGGGATGCTGTGTACGGGCCTGCCAGGTGTCCCATAAGCGGTCTCTGCGGACAGACACTTCATGCCGGCATCCTGGGGTTCATTCACCCCAGGACCGGAGAATATATGGAATTTTCAGCGCCCCTGCCGGAATACTTTGAAAAACTCCTTTGCACCTTAAGCTGAAACCAGGATGAAAAAGCGCAGTAAAAACATACTTTAATAGACAAGTTGTCACTTTTGTCGCAAAGCTTTATACTATTTTTTACTTTTTTGTACATTTCTATATACTTTTCTGAATTTTTGAGTTATAATACTTAATAGATAAAATATGACTTATGACCTACAGGACAGACAGTGCAGAAAGGGGAATGTAGAATGACAAATAATCTTATTATCACCATTGGCAGGCAGTGTGGCAGCGGCGGCAAAATGATCGGCGAATTACTGGCAGAAAAGATGGGTGTTAAGTGCTACGACAAGGAATTGTTATCCATGGCTGCAAAACACAGCGGACTTTGCGAGGAGCTGTTTGAGAAACACGATGAACGGCCCACCAGCAGTTTCCTCTACTCACTGGTTATGGATTCCTATTCCATGGGCTATACGGCATCGGGATATTCCGATATGCCTATTAACCATAAGATATTCCTTGCTCAGTTTGACACCATCAAAAAGCTGGCGGAAGAGGCCTCCTGCGTCATGGTTGGACGGTGTGCGGATTACGCCCTGGAGGACTACCCCAATGTGGTCAGCGTATTCATCACAGCCAACGACGATGACAAGATAAAACGCCTTCAGGACCTGTACAAGGTAGACGCGTCCAAGGCAAAGGACATCATGATTAAGACAGACAAACAGCGCGCCAGCTACTATAATTATTACTCCAACAAGAAATGGAGCGACCCGCGCAGCTATGATCTGTGTCTTAACAGCAGTGTCACAGGACCGGAGGGCGCAGTGGATGTCATCCTGAATTTTGCAAAAGTGAAGCAGACGTGGAGGAAACAGAAGTAGTTTCATCGAATTGCATGGAGATATGTCAACATAAGCATCTAAAACAGCAGATGCAGCAACGCCGGCAAAAGCCGGTATTGCTGCATCTGTTTTGATGTCAGTGTAAATCTTAACCCAAATCAATCATATCCTCAGCCATGGCCACCAATTCATCCCTGGTCACAATCTTATTGATGTCCATAAGAATGTAGCGTACGTCCCCGTCAATCCAGGCCAGGGAATTAGCTTCTGCCGTACTATAATACAAGTCTGTCTCCCCATATTTTATAACAGACGCATTGCTTGAAAGGGACTGGCCTGACGCTGGTTCTGCGGACAGGGAAACGGATTTGGAGGTATTATTGTCCTTTTTTATATATTTAAAGCTTATACCTTTCTGTTTGTTGACAGGAGCGCCATTTGAATCAAGATCAAATGATTCCGTAATATTTCCGCTGCCAAACAGATAACCGCCAGCCAGGCTTGCAGGCGCCTTTGGCCTGAATCCCACATCCTTTTGCAGGGTATCCCCGTCAGGAAGCGTGGAATATTGATTTTCTTCGGAACTTGAAACACTTACCTTCATTGACGGGGACGCAAAGCAGGGCACGGTGTTTGCCAGACAAATCCCTGTGATCAGCAGTAAAGCAATCTTTCTTTTCATGGCTCGTATCTCCTTTTATTTTTCAGATGCAGTATTCTTTGAATAACCGTTATGGTATGTATCATACCGTATAGTTCTCTAAACCACATCTAAAAATGCTGTATTCCGGAAATTCATGTCAGGAATCCATTCCAGAAAAAGATGAGCTGTGAGCTGTCACTCCACCGTAACAGATTTGGCCAGGTTGCGGGGCTGATCCACATCCAGATGTTTGCCGATGGAAGCATAATAGGCAATCAGCTGCAGGGCCACTGCAATGGGAAACACGGTGAAGCGGTCTTCCAGGTCCGGTATCCGAAGTTCTATATCAGCCACTCCATCCTCCACCACAGACTGTTTCTTGGCCAGAAGGATGACGTAAGCGCCCCGGGCCTTTACCTCCCGGATATTGGAAATGGTCTTGGCAAATACATGGTCCTGAGTTGCTATTGCTATGACAGGCACATTGTCATAAATCAGGGCAATGGTTCCGTGCTTCAGTTCACCGGCGGCATATGCCTCCGCGTGGATATAGGAGATTTCCTTAAGCTTAAGGGCCCCCTCCAGAGAAAAGGCGTAATCCAGACCTCTTCCAATAAAAAAGGTGTCTCTCTCACGAATCAGGTGGCGCACAAAGGACTGGATAAATTCAGACTGTCCAATAACGGTTTCCATAGCCGGTATGACATCCATCAGATCCGTCATAAATTCCCGTGCCTCATCCTGGCCAAAGGCCCCGCGGACCAGGGCCATGCGGCAGCCAATCATGTAGAGGGCAGCCAGTTGCACGGAATAAGCCTTTGTACTGGCAACAGCAATCTCAGGGCCTGCATGTGTATATAATACGTAATCGCTTTCCCTGGCAATGGTGGAACCCTTTACATTGACAATGGAGAGGGTGACAGAGCCAAGACTTTTAGCCAGGTTCATGGCGGCCAGTGTGTCAATGGTCTCTCCTGACTGTGATATGACTATGACCAGGGTGCTGGAATCAATCAGCGGATCCTCGTACCGGAATTCAGATGCAATGGACACGGTGACGGGTATACGGAGCATGGGCTCCATCAGTGCTTTTGCCACCATTCCCGCATGCATGGCTGTACCGCAGGCAATAATCCGCACCTGGGAACACTCTGCGAATAAGGAGTCCGGAATACCGTCATCTCTAAAATCCGGCAGACGGTCCAACATCCTTGGAAGAATGGTATTTTTAAGGGCTTCCGGCTGTTCGTGGATTTCCTTGAGCATGAAGTGGGGGTATCCGTTCTTCATGGCCGCGTCCATGTTCCAGCTGACCTCCAGTGTTTCCGGCTCCACACGGTTAAAGTCCATATCATATACACGGACTTTGTATGGCGTCAGGCGCACAATACAGCCCTCCGGGACCACAAAATACTCCCTGGTATAAGAAATCAGGGCCGTAAGATCCGAGGCTACAAGCGCTCCTGAGTGGGTGTAGGAAGCAACAAGGGGGCTTACCTTCCTTACGGCATATATCTCACCGGGACGGTCCGCAAAAAGGATACAAAAACCATAGGAGCCTTCAAGCATACCTGTAAAGGCTGCGATAGCCTTCAGCGGATCCTGGCCGCATCCCCTGTAAGCAGAATCCAGAACAGCCGCAGCTACCTCGCTGTCGGTCTGGGAGGCAAGACGGCCTTCCAAGCCATATTCCTGCGTTAGCTGGCGGTAATTTTCGATGATTCCATTGTGAATCAGGGTTACCTGTCCGAAGCTGTGGGGATGGGCATTGGCGTCCGTTACTCCTCCGTGAGTGGCCCAGCGGGTATGGCCGATTCCGCAGTGGGATATCTCGCAGGTTGATTTTACACATTCCCTAAGGGCGGCTACCTTGCCCACCTTTTTAATGCTCCTGACCTGGGAATCCTGGTTGAAGTAAGCAATACCGGCGCTGTCATATCCTCTGTATTCCAGTCCTGCGAGTCCCTTTAACAATACATCTTTGGCCTCCAAAGGGCCTGTATATCCAATTATTCCACACATAATTTGTTCTGCCTTTCTTTGTTAGTTACAGTTATTTTAACTGCAATTGTTGTTCCTGAAAAAGACAGCAAAAAACTAAGCTGTCTTATACAGGCAGTTTTCAGCATTCCATTTTTTATCCATTTTACTGATATCATACATCCGGTCACACTGGCTTTGTTTTGCAGTTACCCGCATATTTTCCAGTATGCAACACGCCCGGACAGCATGGGAGAGCACCCGCCGAATTTCTCGATTCTCTCTCCACCTCGTTAACCTTATAAACGGCAGCAGACGTTCCTGCTGTTCACGTACCCGCTAAAAGGTGCATGGCGCTTAGCTTTGCTATGTGTCTCTGTCCCTCCTGTGACAGATTGTGAATATTATAGCTCACTCTATTTTATGCGTCAACCATATTTTGGGTGAGCCGCCCTGCCGGTGCCCGGCATAATCCCTGTTTTATGCGCGATTTTAAAGATTCTTTAAGACTTTTGTTCTATTCATTCACCTGCCTGTGTGATATAATGAGGGGCGGTGCAATTATATGATTTATGAATCACAACAGGACGCACGACATGAAAAAAAGCGATTACATACAGGTGATAAAAAAATACAAACGAGAGATTCTGCAGTGTTCGGCCCTGGCCGTGACTGTAGTGTGCGCCTGCGCAATGTCCTATATGGCGGGGCGTTACAGCGGGAGACTGAATGCTCCCGCTGCCGGCAGCTCTGAGGGAGGGGCCGTAGAAACCACCTCACAATACATAGATCTGGCTCCGGGTTCGCCTTCCTTTCTCTTTCCGCCAGGTGCGGCCTGCCGGGATGCAACTCCCTCCAATGCGGACATGATGGATTCCCAGGTACTTAATCTGGCCTATCTCTATGAGGATGGGGCAGATTCCACGGATCCGGCTGACAGCTATGCGGGCCGGCTCTATGATCTGCTGGCTTTAAAGGACGCTTCGTGGATATCGGGTCTATATGACCTGTACAATTATACGCCCCAGCAGCTTGCAGCCCTGCTGGGACTTCCGGAGACAGCCGTCACTTCACCGTCCGGCATCATACCGGAGTTCCGGAACATATCCGTGCACTTTGTAAACAGCGAACAACAGGAAACCGGAAGCACTTCCAATGCAAGGGAAATTATTTCTATTATCAATACCCTGCATTACTTCGGCATACTTAAAGATATGAAAACAATGGAGGACTGTGCGGACAAGCTGTGGAACGCTTCACACAAGTACTCTGTGCGCATAGGCGGAATTTATTATTGTGACGGCAGCTGCCTGGACGAAGCAGCAGACGGGCGAAGGGACGCGGATGAATCCGGGACGGAAGCAGCTGGAGCTGAAACAGCTGGCGCAGTAGTAGCTGGGTCGCAAACAGCTGGTGCTGAAGCAGTTGAAGCAACAGTAGCTGGGTCGGAAACAACTGGTGCTGAAGCAGTTGAAGCAGTAGCTGGCGCAGAAACCGTTGGAACAGCAGCAACTGGAACTGATGCAGTTGAGTCAGGAGCAGCTGTGGGAGAACCAGTTGGCTCAATGGCAGCCAGTGCAGAAGCAGAAGCTGAGACAGCAGCCGTGGCCAGTTTTTCTGATGCGTCATCCGTCGGATCCGGGGATTCTGATACAGGTCCGGCAGACGGCTCCCGGACCTGTCCGGGCCATGTGGACTGTACGGTACTGGCCGTGGTCAAAGGCACTGCCGAGGCAGACAGTCTATTCCAGGCAGCAGATACACTGGAAGCTGTCAAGGCTTCCGGCTGGACAGGCTGGAATGCGGATACCAGAAACATGGCAGGCGCGCTGCTGGCCCAGGATTGGTCCCAGGAATATGGTCTTTATACAGTTGACTATCCGGTAAAAGGACTTTTGAATTCCCAGGAGATTGAATTATACATGAGTCTGGTTCCGGAAGACGCCAGCCGGCAGCGTAAAGATTTCGTGCGGTATGCCCTTACATCGGTAGGTAAGATTCCTTACTACTGGGGAGGCAAACCATCAGCACCTGGTTATACCGGAAATGGCTTCGGCTCACTGACTGTTCCGGATGAGGACGGCAGGCTTTTAAAGGGACTGGATTGTTCCGGCTGGATCAACTGGGTATACTGGTCGGTCACCGGAAAAGGGCTGGGGGCCCAGAGTACCGGTACACTTTTGGGCTGCGGTTCACCGGTAGCCAGGGATGAACTGCTGCCGGGAGACATCTGTATCCGGTTTAATCCCATGGCCCATGTGGTAATATTCCTGGGCTGGACAGCAGAGGGGAATATGCTCTGTATCCAGGAGACCACAGGCAATTCCAATAATGTGGAAGTGGGAACCGTTACAAGTAACTGGGAGAGTTACCGGCGTATTCTGGAATGATTTCCGCATAAGAACCAAATAGATAAAGAGGAGTATAATCATGAATAACAGAGAAAATGATGATGAGCTGGAACGCATGAGGGCACGTGCCAGAAGAGGCAGCGGCAGGCAGGAAGGCGGCAGACAGAGCAGCAGGGCATATCCGAGGCCTGTACAGCCAGCCGGTGAGCGCAGAAGTGCCAGACAATCCTATGACGGCCGCGAGGAGTATGACGAGGAGTACTATTACGGTGAGGAATACGACGCAGAAGAGGACAGGCAGATTGATTTTCCCATGGAGGACTATCTGGACGACGAACCTCCCATGCCCGCCCGCCGGCTTAGATCCTCTTATGGTTCGTCTGGTTCTGCCGAAGGACGGCGTCAGGCGCAGTCCGCGGGAAACAGAAATGCCCAGGGCAGGAAATCCCGTCAGCCGGGAAGTGCCTCCTCTAATCAGGACCGGGCCAGAACAGCACCGTCCGTTTCAAGAAATCAGGGGCGCACCGCAAAAAGGCAGCAGGATACTATGGAAAGGGGCAGGACATCTGCCGGACGGCAGCAGGGACAAATGGCAAAACGACGTAAAAAAGGCAGATGGAAGGGGATTCTTTTGCTCCTTCTGGTTGCATTCATAGGGTATGGAGCCTGGCTGTTCCTTCACAAACCTACAGGCTACTGGAATATAGCTGTTTTTGGAGTGGACAGCAGAGATGGCAATACAAAAAACGCACTGGCAGATGTTCAGATGATATGCAGCATTGACAGAGCTACAGGGGAAATCCGCCTTGTCAGCGTTTACAGGGATACATACCTGAAAATCAATTCAGAGGGAACCTATCATAAAATTAATGAAGCATACTTTAAGGGTGGACATAAGCAGGCAGTGTCAGCCCTGGAGGAAAACCTGGATATCAAGATTGATGACTATGCCACCTTTAACTGGAAGTCAGTGGCTGAGGCCATCAACATTCTGGGCGGCATAGACCTGGAAATCACGCCTGCGGAATTTAAGTATATCAACGGCTTCATTACAGAAACCGTCAATTCAACAGGTATTGGTTCCTATCAGCTGGAGCAGGCCGGGATGAACCATTTAGACGGCGTCCAGGCTGTGGCCTACAGCCGTCTGCGTCTCATGGATACGGATTTCCAGAGAACGGAGCGCCAGAGAAAGGTGGTAGAGCTTGCCCTGGCAAAAGCAAAGCAGGCTGACCTCTCAACTCTGACCTCGCTGGCAGGCTACATGGTGCAGGAAATTTCCACCAGCGTAGGAGTAGACGATGTACTGCCTCTGGCAAAGGATATCGGTAAGTATCACATCGGAGAGACTGCCGGTTTCCCATTCTCAAGGCAGACCATGAAAATCGGAAAGATGGACTGCGTGGTGCCCACCACCCTGGAAAGCAATGTAGTCCTTCTTCATCAGTTCCTGTACGGCCAGGAGACGTCCTACAGTCCATCCTCCGCTGTCCGTAAAATCAGCGCCCATATCTCGGAAGAAACAGGGCTTTATGAGGAGGGCAAGGCAGCTCCTTCCGGAGGCGGCTCCTCAGGAGGAAGTTCATCAGGAGATAAGGCGCCTGCTCAGAATGTACCGGCAGAGACACCTCCGCCCGAAACAACAGCGCCTGTGGAGACAACGCAGGAGAGTACCGGGGAGACGGAAGAGACAGAGGAGACAACCCAGGAGAGTACCGAAGAAACAGAAGAGACCGAAGAAGTGGGGCCGGGCGTATCAGGTAAACCCACAAAGGCTCCTGAAAGCACCAAACATACGGATGAGGAACAGGGACCGGGAAGCAGCGGCCCGGGCGGCAGCGGCGCCGCAGAACCTTCCGGCAGCCATCCCACAAAGGCCCCTGAGACAGAGAAGCCGGGCTCCGGTTCCTCCCCTGGCTCCGAATCTGATTCCGGCGGCAGCAGCCCTGGACCAGGAAGCCAGGACAACGGCCCTGGCCAGGCCCAAAGCGGTACGGACGAGGGCGGACCAGGAATCTAAAGCAGGTTCCGGTATCTGAAGCAGTACCCGGCATCTAAAGCAGTACCGGTATCTGAAGCAGTACCCGGCATCAAAGACCGCCCCGGAATAGAAGCACAGGGGAAGTGCAAAAGGATGGCCTCAGGCATTATTTCAACGCCTGGGGCCATCCTTTTATGCTGCCGTCAAGGATTGCCCGGAACATACAGTCTTTTATATGAGGATTGTCCTCCTGCAGCCTGTGTATCAGCTCCTTAATATACTGCCGCTTTGTGTATCCGTCCATGGGGCATGGGTTTTTGCATACAGGAAGCTGGTATTTGTTCCGGAATCCTATGACATCTGCCTCCGTGACAAAAATCATGGGACGGATGACGGTCAGATCCATGCGGTCCAGATAGGTAAGGGGTGAGAAGGAGTGGAACCTTCCCTCATAGAACAGTGACATCATCATGGTCTCGATCACATCATCCCTGTGATGAGCATAGGCAATCTTGTTGCATCCCATCTCCTTGGCCTTTTCATTGAGAGCGCCTTTTCGCATCTTGGCACAAAGAGAACAGGGGTTGGTTTCCTTGCGGATATCAAAGAGGACCGCGCCGATTTCTGTGGAGATGATTTCATATGGAATCTCAAATTCCCGGCACATAGCTGCCACCGGTTCCAAATCCATATTGCCAAGCCCCAAATCCACCGTAATAGCGCACAGTTCATATTTTTCAGGGTAAAACCTCCTCAGATGATGAAGGGCATGGAGCAATGTCAGGCTGTCCTTTCCGCCGGACACTCCTATGGCGATACGGTCACCGTCCTGAATCAGCCCGTATGTATCAAGAGCCTGGCGTGTCAGGCTCAGAAGACGCTGTAATTTCATGTGGGTTCCAACCAATCCTTTCTGGTCTTTTCTTTTTGGTCTTTTCTTTCTCTGCCGTTTCAGCGCCTTCGGTATTTTATCTTTACCGGAATGCTGCACGGCTTTTTCTATTCTACCTGTCAACACACCTGGTTGTCAAGAAAAGTTAACTATGTTAAAATGGGGGGAGAATAAATTAAGGGTGATGATGAAATGATAAGTTATAAATATGTAGTATCTGACAAGCAGGGGCTTCATGCTACCAATGCTATGAGTCTGAGCAGGGCGGCCGCGGAATATGAGAGCCGTATAACCCTTAAAAGCCAAAAGGGTACAGCGGACTGTAAGAATGTCCTTGCTCTCATGAGCCTGGGCGCACACCAGGGAGAAAGCCTGGAGCTTACGGTGGAAGGACCTGACGAGGGCCAGGCCTCCGGTTTCCTAAAAGGACTCATACGCACCATTTTATAAATACGCTCTGACAGGCGGCTATGATATAATAAATCCGTTTCCTAACAGCTAGGAAACGGATTTACCGCAAAATCCCCTCTTGACAGGCTATAGTTAATATCAAAGAACTGCTTTGCAGTTCAAATCTGGAAAGAGGGGTTATTATTATGGCAAGATTAGGTATTTCTATTTATCCGGAGCATTCCACAGAAGAACAGGATATAGCGTATATCAGAAAGGCAGGTAAACTGGGTTATAAGAGGATTTTTACCTGTCTTTTAAGTGTTGGTGAAAAGAGCGGTGAGGAAATCATCGGACAGTTCCGCCGTCTGGCTGACGAAGCCCATGCCTGCGGTATGGAAATCATTCCGGATGTAAGCCCCTCCGTATTTTCAAGGTTGGGAATCTCCTATGAGGACCTGTCTGTGTTCCGGGAAATGCATGTGGACGGCATCCGGCTGGACGAGGGTTTTGACGGCATGAAGGAAAGCCTTATGACCTATAATCCGCAGGGGCTGAAGCTGGAGCTGAATGCCAGCACCAAGCTGGTCTATGTGGAAAACATCATGGATCACCATCCGGACCGTGAGAAGTTAATTACCTGCCATAACTTTTATCCGCAGGCATACACAGGACTGAGCCTGAAGCATTTTAACAGGTGCAATGACAAGATGAAGTCACTGGGTCTTAAGGTGGCTGCCTTTGTATCCAGCAATGCGCCCGGAGCTTACGGTCCATGGCCTTTAAACGAAGGACTCTGCACCCTGGAAATGCACCGCGGCCTTTCTCTGGATTTCCAGGTGCGCCATATGTTTGCCACCGGCATGGTAGATGATGTGCTGATTGCCAATGCCTATGCAACGGACGAGGAGCTCCATGCCTGCGCAGCAGTCAATCCCAGCATCCTTACCTTCGGCATTGAACTGGAAAAGGAGCTGACGGACACAGAGAAACAGATCCTGGACTATGAGCCAAAGCATATGGTGAGAGGGGATATGAGCGAATACATGATCCGATCCACCTGGCCCAGGGTAACATTTGCAGACCAGTCCATTCCGGCTGGCAACACCAGGGACTTACGGCCGGGCGATGTGGTCATTCTCAATGACGGTTACCTGAAATACAAAGGAGAGCTCCACATCGTCACAAAGGATATGCCCAATGACGGCCGCAAGAACGTGATTGGACATCTGCCTGAGTATGAACATGTACTATTAGACTATATCGAGCCCTGGAAGGTGTTCGCATTCCGTATTGTATAAGACTGTAAGAGAAGGAGTTTAACCATGCAGAATAAAAGACAGGAACAGCTGCTTGCCATATTATCAGAGCGGAGGGACTGGATGACCAGCCGGCAGCTGGCCGGCCTTCTGCAGGTGTCGGACCGGACCATCCGTTCCGATGTGGAGGCCATCAATAAGCACACGGACCCGCCGCCCATTGAGTCCAATGTGCGTCAGGGATACAGGCTGTGCGAGGAGGCACGGCCTGCCCTGGCGTCAGGGGCAGAGACAAGGGAGGCAGACATTCCCCAGACTCCTGGCGCCCGCTGTGCATACATGATACAAAAGCTGCTGTTTGAGGTAAAGGAGCTGAACCTTACCATGCTCCAGAGCCAGATCTATGTCAGCGGTTATTCCATTGACAATGATTTAAAGCGCATACGAAAGATGCTGGAGCCATACAGCGGCCTGAAGCTGGTGCGGAACAAGGAATGCATCTCCTTAAAGGGAGACGAGGCCAGCAAGCGCCGTTTTTACCGGGATTTATTGGTAGCTGAGGTGCAGGAGAACTTTCTTAATCTGAACACCCTGGCCCATCTCTACAGAAGTTTTAACCTGATTGAGGTCAAGGATATCTTTGTGGATGTGCTGGAGGAATACGACTATTCCATCCATGAGTCCATGTTTCCCATGCTGATTCTCCATGCGGGGACCAGCATTGAACGGATGAACTGCGCCAATTACATCAATATGGAGGAGGGAATGCAGGGGCTGGAGGATACCATTGAGTACCAGATAGCCCAGACCTTCTTTGACCGCATTTCCAAGCGGCTGCACATAACGGTCCACGACGGCGAGGTGGGCATGTTCGCCCTGGTAATCATGGGCAGGCGGGCTTCCAACTATACCAGCGATTTTGTCAATTACAACGGAAAATGGATGAATACCAAGAAGCTGGTGGCTGAAGCCCTGGAACAGGTCTATGCCCTGTTCGGCCTGGATTTCAGGCAGGACGCAGATTTGGTGGCAGGGCTTAAAATGCATTTTCACGGACTCATCGAACGTGTCAAGAACCAGGTGCGGATGGAGGATGTGTTTGTGGAGGAAATCAAGCGCAAATATCCCCTTGTTTTTGAAATGGGAATCTATGTGCTGGAGTTTCTGGAGCAGCGGCTGGAACGGCCCATATCAGATGTGGAAAGCTGTTACATTGCCCTTCACCTGGGAGCTGCCAGTGAGCGCATGAATTCCGTGAGAAAGTACAGGGCTGTGATGATTCTGCCCCACAACCAGTCTTTTTCCGACATGTGCGTGAAGAAGATATCCGACATGTTCCGCGAACGTATGGAAGTGGTAAAGGCATTCGGCTATTTTGAGGAGGATGAGGTATCGGCCCTGGACCCGGATTTACTTCTCAGCACCTTTCCACTGGAGCACGGACTGGATGTGGAGACTGTTTCCATTAACCTGTTTGTGGACTCGGAAACAGAGTCAAAGATTCTCCAGGCCATTAACCGGCTGGATAAAAAAGGCTTCCGTCTGGAGTTTACATCCCATATCGGGAACCTGATACGAAAAGAGCATTATCACTCCCAGGTAGACATGGACCAGCCGGAAGAAATCATCCGTATGCTGTGCGCGGGCCTGGAAAAAGAGGGCATCGTGGAACCGGAATTCACGGAAGTGGTCTTAAAGAGGGAGCAGATGTCGCCCACCTCCTTTGTGAACACATTTGCCATTCCCCATGCCTTTGGCGCCTTTGCCAGAAATTCCACCATTGCCGTGGCACAGCTTAAGAATCCGGTGAAATGGGGAGCCTTTGAGGTGCGTCTGGTCATGCTTTTCGCCATCAACGAAGGGGATGCCAGAATGATTAAAATTTTCTTTGACTGGGTATCCAATGTGGTAAACCAGCCGGAGGAGCTGGCAAAATTAGTGGCTCCATGCAGCTATGAGGAATTTATTGACAGAATTATGGGTTGAATTTCCTAACAGCTAGGAAATGTCTTTAATGAAAAAAAGTGAATAACTGCCTTATAATTAAGGCAACTTAATAAGAAATGCAGCAAACAGAATGGTTTTGTTGCATTTTCTCGTTTCAAAAACAATAAGGAGGCAGCAAAATGGTAGAGGGATTAGAAATGATTTGCTTCAAGATTATCTCCAATGTGGGAGGCGCGCGTTCCAGCTACATCGAAGCAATCCAGAAAGCAAAGCAGGGAGACTTTGAGGGAGCCAGGGAATGTATAAAGGCAGGCCAGGAGATGTTCCTGGTTGGACATGAGGCCCACTTTGAACTGATTCAGAAGGAAGCACAGGGAGAGCAGGTAGGCGGCTCCATGATTCTGGTTCATGCGGAAGACCAGCTCATGAGTGCGGAAGGCTTTAAAATCATCGCGGAAGAGATGATTGCCAGCTACGAGCGAATCGCTGAACTGGAAAAAAAGCTGGAAAACCGTTAATTCATACACCGTATTTTACCCATCGGTATAAAACAGGAACAATAAAAGGAAACTATATAGATATCAAGGAGGATTTAATCATGAAACGAGTATATTTATTTTGCAGCGCAGGAATGTCCACCAGTATGCTGGCAAGCAAGATGCAGGACGTAGCCAATTCCCATGACCTTCCCATTGAAGTAGAGGCATTCCCGGACGGAAAGATTGGCCAGATTATTGATGAGAAGCACCCGGATGTGATTCTCTTAGGGCCCCAGGTCAAATACCGCTATGGCGAGATTGTTGAAAAGTACGGCGACAAGGGCATTCCGATTCAGGTTATCGATCAGACGGATTACGGTATGATGAACGGTGAGAAAGTACTGAAATCAGCGATCAAGCTCATGAAAGCAGCAAAATAACAGTCCGGCGCAGCATCTTAGCCCGCCTGTGCTAAAACAATCATAGTTGAAATGGGGGAACATGAATCATGCTAAATAAGTTAGAGTCCGTACTCATGCCGCTGGCAGAGAAAATCGGAAAAAATAAATATCTCATTGCCATCCGTGACGGCTTCCTGCTGTCCATGCCGCTGTTAATCGTAGGGTCCTTTTTCCTGCTGGTTGCCAACTTCCCAATACCGGGATGGACGGATTTCTGGGCGCGGTTTTTCGGGGACAACTGGGCATCCTATTTTTCAAAGCCCACTGACGCCACCTTCTCCATCATGGCAGTGCTGGCCGTTATAGGCATTGGCTATTCCTTCGCGGAGCAGATGAACGTAGATAAGCTGTTCGGAGCAGCCATTGCCCTGGTAAGCTGGTTCCTCATCATGCCCTATGAGATTCTTGTGGACGGCGGTTCCAGCGTCACCGGAATTCCGTTAAACTGGGTGGGGTCCAAGGGTATTTTCGTGGGAATCATCGTGGCCTTCCTGTCAGTCCATATTTATGCATGGGTAAACAAAAAGGGCTGGGTTATCAAAATGCCTGACGGCGTTCCTCCTACGGTATCAAAGTCATTCTCGGCCCTGATTCCTGCAGGTGTGTCTATACTGGTATTCTTTATCATGAATATCGTGTTTGCAATGACGCCTTATAAAAACGCATTTAACTTCATCTTTACAATTTTACAGACACCGCTTTTAAAATTGGGCAATACACTTCCGGCCATGGTAATCGCATATATATTCCTTCACTTCTTCTGGTTCTTTGGAGTGAACGGCGGTTCCGTTGTAGGCGCTGTGTTCAATCCCATCCTTCAGACACTGTCCGCCGACAACCTGGCTGCATTCCAGGCAGGCCAGCCGCTGCCCAATATTATTTCCCAGCAGTTCCAGGATTTGTTCGCAACCTTTGGAGGATGCGGTTCTACATTGTCGCTGCTCATTGCAATGCTTTTATTCTGCCACTCCAAACGTATCAAGGAATTAGGCAAACTGGCGTTTATCCCCGGCGTATTCGGCATCAATGAACCTCTTGTATTCGGCCTTCCCATTGTGCTGAACCCAATGATTCTCATTCCCTTCATGCTGGTGCCCACTATAAACATCGTAATTTCCTATTTCTGCATGAGCATTGGTCTGGTTCCCCTCTGTACAGGCGTCGCCATTCCATGGACCATGCCCGTGGTACTGTCCGGATTCCTGGCAACAGGATGGCAGGGAGCTGTACTGCAGCTGCTTCTTCTCATACTGGGAGTATTCATCTATATGCCGTTTATTAAGATGATGGATAAGCAGTATCTGGAAGATGAGGCCAAGGCTTCTGACAAATCAGATGACGATGACATTGACTTTGACGACCTTTCCTTTGACGACCTGTAGGCCGGCTGCCTTTGACGGTCCGTCCATCCTTTGACAATCCCTGTGGGGATACAAGAATATGAGGTGAAGATAATGAAAATTATTATGATATACGACCAGATACAGTCCGGTCTTGGAACAAAAGATGACACAATGGTTCCCCTAACAGGCAAAAAGGAGCCTATTGGTCCCGCAGTTATGATGGAGCCCTTCTTAAATAAGGTGGACGGCCATGTGACAGCCTGCCTGTGCTGCGGCAACGGAACCTTCTTAGCTGACCCGGAGGAGGTCAGCCGCAAGCTCTGCGCCATGGTAAACAAGCTGCAGCCGGATGTGGTTATGTGCGGCCCTGCCTTTAACTTCGCTGACTATGCGGGCATGTGCGCCAAGGTGGCATGCGACATCAACGCTACCACAAAGGCAAAGGCATTTGCAGCCATGTCTGTTGAGAACAAGGATACCATCGCCGCCTACAAGGATAAGGTGGCCATTGTGGAAACTCCAAAGAAGGGCGGAATGGGACTAAACGACGCGCTTAAGAACATGTGCACACTGGCAAAGGCACTGGCTGACGGCAGCGATACAGCGGAACTGGAACATAAATTCTGTTTCAAATAGAGGAGGATATATAGGATGTGGGGTATGATTGCAACCTGGCGCATGGCAGTGGAAGGAATTACTAAGGGCGCCGAAATGCTGAAGGACGGCGGGGACGCAGGAGATGCCGTCGAGTCTGCTATCCGGGAAGTGGAGGATTTTCCTTACTATAAATCTGTGGGCTACGGCGGGCTTCCAAACGAGGAGATGGAGGTGGAGATGGATGCCGCCTTTATGGACGGCAATACCCTGGATATAGGCGCTGTTGCGGCCATCAGGGACTTTGCCAATCCTGTGTCCATTGCCAGGCGTCTGAGCCGTGAAAAGGTCAACAGCCTGCTGGTGGCGGAGGGTGCTGAAAAATTCGCCCATAAGGAGGGATTTGAGCGCAAAAATATGCTGACGGACCGGGCAAAGGCCCATTACAGAAAGCGTTTAAAGGAAATGTCCGACCAGGCGGCCCTCCAGGAAGCCTCCGGAAAGCTTAAGCCATACTCAGGCCACGATACCGTGGGCATGGCCTGCCTGGACATGAGCGGCAAAATGACAGCCGCCACCTCCACCAGCGGTCTCTTTATGAAGAAAAAAGGCAGAGTAGGAGACTCTCCCATATCCGGATCCGGTTTCTATGCTGACAGCAAAAAAGGCGCTGCCAGTGCCACGGGCCTGGGCGAGGACCTGATGAAGGGCTGTATTTCCTATGAAATCGTCCGTCTCATGGGGGAGGGTATGCATCCCCAAAAAGCCTGTGAGACCGCCGTGGCCCGCCTGGACGCAGAGCTTAAGGAACGCAGGGGCGAGGCGGGGGATTTATCCCTTATAGCCATGAACCCAAAGGGGGAGTGGGGCGTAGCCACCAACATAAAGGGATTTTCCTTTGCCGTTGTCACAGAGGCCCTGGAACCAACCGTGTATCTGGTGACCCGCCAGGAGGACGGCCGCTGTACCTACGAAAAGGCATCGGATGAGTGGATGGAAAACTATATGAAGACGCGCATGGCGCCCATTGAGGAATAGGAATATGGATGAACAGAATCAGATTGACAGAATGCTTCTGGACTATATCGATGAAAACCGGGACCAGCTGGTGGAGCATGTTCGTCAGATGGTGCGTATTGACAGCGTGGAAAGGGAGGCCCGGGATGGGGCTCCCTTTGGTCCCGGTGTAAAGAAGGCCCTGGACCTGGCGCTATCCATCAGCAGGGATATGGGCTTTGAGACTGTGGATTTGGACGGATACATCGGATACGCATTCTATGGCAGGGGAGAAGACTATGTCTGCGCCATGGGACATGTGGATGTGGTGCCGGCCGGAGAGGGCTGGAAGGAGCCTCCTTTTAACGGCCATATGGAAAACGGAGTCATATACAGCAGGGGAGTATTGGACAATAAAGGGCCAGTCATGGCATGCCTCTACGGCCTGGCCGCGGTCAGGGCGCTGGGGCTTCCCCTCAGGCATCCGGTGCGCATCATCTTCGGAGGTGACGAGGAAACGGGTTTTGAGGATCTCAGATACTATCTGTCAAAAGAAAAGCCTCCTGTTTACGGATTTACGCCGGACTGCAAATATCCTGTAGTATACAGCGAGCGGGGAAGGGCAGTGGTGCGCATCACCGGCACAAGGGAATGCCTGGGTACATTTTTCGACTTTGTAAACAAATATTTTATCGGAGCAGGCAATACAGGCGACCGATTGGGTATTGACTATTACCATGAAGAATATGGTATGATGGAGATGCGCGGTTACAGACTGGGATTAGATCCCGTCTGGAAGGCCGGTCAAGGGAACATCCGCCGTGTAAATGCCGGAAACAAAAACACAGAAGTAAGTGCCGGAAACGGAAACGCGGCAAACACGGTATACTTTGAGGCCACCTTAAGCTATCCGGGCGGTATCACCATCCGGGAAATCATGAAGCCCATAACGGAAAAGGCTGAGAGCTGCGGTCTGAAGGCAGAGCTGGTACAAAATTATGATCCTGTGGTTTTTGCCAAGGATACGCCTATGGTAAAAGCTATGCAGGACAGCTATGAGCGGGTCACCGGCATGAACGGCACTCCCGTAACCACCACCGGCGGAACCTATGCCAAGGCCATGCCCGGTATCGTCCCATTCGGTCCCAGCTTTCCGGGCCAAAAGGGAATCAGCCACAATCCAAATGAGTGGATGACCGTGGACGACCTGGTAACCAACGCAAAAATATATGCACTGGCTCTGTACCGTCTGGCACAGCTTTAGGCTTTTTGCCGGTACTGTGCCGGCGGACAGGAAGAAGGAGAGGTTTTTATATGTTGGAGATATGCTGCGGCAGCTACTATGATGCCATGCAGGCTGCGTCCGGAGGAGCCGGACGGATTGAACTGAACTGTGCCCTGCACCTGGGCGGGCTTACGCCCTCCCTGGCATCCCTGGAACTGGTGAAGGAGCACTGCAATGTGAAGGTAATTGCCATGGTCCGGCCCAGAGGTGGCGGATTCTGTTACAGTGAAGAGGATTTTAATGTGATGCTCAGGGAATGCGAACATCTGGTCCGCCACGGAGCGGACGGCATTGCCTTTGGCTGTCTGAGGGAAGATGCCTCCATTGACAGGGAGAGGAATGCCCGAATGATTTCCATTATCCACAGCCATGGAAAGGAAGCTGTATTCCACCGGGCCTTTGACTGCACCTCCAACCCCTATGAGTCCATTGAGACACTGATTGAGCTGGGTGCGGACCGTCTTTTGACCAGCGGACTGAAACCAAAGGCTGTCGAGGGAAAGGCTCTGCTTGGTGCTCTTCAGTCGTCTTATGGAAACAGCATAGAAATCCTGGCCGGAAGCGGCATCAATGCCTCCAATGCCAGAACGCTCATGGAAGAGACCGGAATAAGGCAGGTTCACAGCTCCTGCAAGGACTGGATGACAGACCCCACCACCACTTCCCACGGGGTGACCTACGGCTTTGCAGAGCCGCCCCATGAAAACTGCTATGACGTGGTGTCAGAGGCACTGGTCCGTAAGCTTCTAGACAGCCTTGGGGAGTTGGGGAGATAGGCCATGATAGCAAAATACAAAAAGAACATACTGGTGAGAAGGCTCATAACCATCCTGGCTGTCGTGGCGTCCGCCCTGCTGCAGACCTATGTAATCCAGGCATTTATACGGCCGGCCAACCTTCTGTCCAGCGGATTTACCGGTGTGGCTATCCTCATTGACAGGATTGCCTCCCTCTACGGGCACAATATTTCCACCTCCCTGGGAATGCTGGTCCTCAATATACCGGTGGCCATCCTCTGCAGCAAAAGCATAAGCATGCGTTTTACCTTTTATTCCATGCTGCAGGTGTTCCTGGCCAGCTTTTTTCTGAAAATATGCAGCTTTCAGCCCCTGTTCAATGACGTGCTGCTGGATGTGGTTTTCGGCGGTTTTCTGTACGGGCTGTCCATTGCCATTGCCTTAAGGGGAAATGCCTCCACAGGCGGCACGGACTTCATTGCCCTGTATGTTTCCAATAAGACAGGAAGGTCCATATGGGAATATGTATTTGCAGGCAACTGCGTGATTCTCTGCATCTTCGGATACATGTTCGGATGGCTGTACGCAGGATATTCCATCCTGTTCCAGTTCGTATCCACCAAAGCCATCTCTGCCTTCCATCACAGGTATGAACGGGTTACACTGCAGATTACCACCACCAAGGCGCCGGAAATCATAAACCAGTACGTCAAACAGTACAGACACGGCATATCCTGTGTGGACGCGGTGGGAGGTTACAGTCACAAGAAAATGTATCTGCTTCACACCGTGGTGTCCTCCTATGAGGTGAACGACATTGTGCATCTCATGCGGGAGCAGGATCCCCATGTCATTGTCAATATGATTAAAACGGAAAACTTTTACGGCGGATTTTATCAGGCGCCTATTGAATAGTGGTATTGTTAGGCGCAGGCCGGGGGGGATTGGGCTGTAAAATCCCTCGGTGGTCGACATAACATTTTTATGTCAACTTTCTTCTTTCATCCGGGCCGTTGTCCTGATGACCGGAGGTTTCCACTTCCAAATATACTTCGGAAAAATTAAGATATATGAAAGGGATGTTAAGTTGATACTTACATCCTTTTTGTTTACAATAAAACCAGACATAACCGTTGGAGATGACGGATTTTATATGGATTACATGAGGGAGGATTTTAAATTGAGGAATTCAGGAAAAATACTTTGCATCGCAAGTCTGCTGGGGCTGCTGGTTCTGTCCGGCTGCGGCCTGAAGTCAGAGCCTGCTGCGGGGACCGGGGCGGATGGAGCTGCTGTTGGGGCAGAAGGAACAGAGTCTGCCGGAGCGGATGAGGGCAGGGCGGATGAGGATAAGACGGACGGTAACGGGACGGACCAGGAGATTCATATTTATTCCGACACCCGGGCCGGGGATTCTGCCGGTGATGAAACGGTCCCGGCTGCAAACGGCGGCAGCATCATCCAGGACCAATCTTTTGACGTGGAACTGGACAGCTTAAAAGCAGCGGAACCATCGGCAAAAGAGAGCATAAGTGAGACCCGTGTTGTTTCTGAGGAAATCATCCGTCAGGCCGCCGGTTCCTGGACCCTGAACGGGCCGAAAACAGATGCCGGACTACGGCAGCATGGCTCTCTGCTGGAAATGTTTGGAACCGGCCTGCATATGGGCAACAGCCTGGAAATCAGCGATAACGGAGAGATTGAGTATTATATCGGCATCGGAACTGGTGGAGAGGGGCAGTGTACGGAGACAGGCGGATCCACTGAAACAGGCAGTTCCATTACTGCCTCCATCACGCCCTATGAAGACCATGGGAACAGTCAAAACAGTCTGACGCTCCACCTGATAACGGAGGATGACACAGAATATCTGACCATGGAATATGACGGCGAGATACTGTACTGGAACAGATAGCTGCAAGGTAAAACCTAATATCCAGACACTGTTTTACAAAGAATTTACTAAATGTGCCTCTTGGAATTTACATGGATTTTATATAATAAAAGCATAAAATAAAATCCGGGAGGCATGCGGTATGAAATCATTTAAAATTATAAAAGAATATTGGCGTCTGGCAATTCTGGGGCTGGCCTATACAGCCGTGTTCGCCGCCGCCGTTACAGTTGTAATATTACAGTTATAATCAGATAGTCAAAAGCAGCCGGCTAAGTCATAACCGGCTGCTTTTTTGAATCCTGTTCTGTTTATACTGCAAATTTCTATACTGCAAATTTCGCAAGTCTGTTTTTTATATCCCCGGAGCCATCCTCATCAATGTGAAGAATCAGCTCCACTGTGCGGGATACCGCCAGGTAAAGAACTCCCAGAACGGACTTGGCGTCTACCATACGGCTGCCATATTTGATATCTGCATCACAGTCATAATGGCTCAGCGTATTCACAAAATCTACCACCTGTTCCGGCTGTTCAAACTTAACTAACATACTTGTCATAATCTTACACTCCTTTGCATATCACCGGCTTCTGTTTCCTGCCGGATTTGTCATATGGTGTTGTTATAAGTATAGGAGCCCTGCATGGATTTTTCCATGGTAAGATCTTTGGATTTCCTGTAATATTTCACGTTTTTTGACTGATTTAAGGAAAACACAGGATGTAAAATGATAAATTGATGTTAAATCCGCACTCCGTCAAACGGCAATAGCAGGGGTTACAGCCAGATATACGCCCGGAGCGCAGCCGCTCCCAACATGACTAATAACATAATTCCCAAACCCGCCATATCACTCCAGAATTCCTTCTTCATATCAATACGCCTCCTTTATATATCGAATTACTTCTTTGGATGACATGATAGTAGCACCATACGGTTTAAAGATTCCATATCCAAATCATGAGGTATATATAAAGATTTCATGAGGAAGGTTTTAAATCCCTGGCAGAACCCGTCAGGCCCAATGTGTAAATACGTACCGGGAAATCTGCAAAAGTGAAAAAAACAGCCCAAATGAATACGAAATGTGAAAAAAGTGTGAAATTAGCACTCGACTCTTGACTTTGCTAATAACGCGTGTTATATTACATATAGAACAGATAGAGAAGGGAATGTAAGAGGAGATGAGATAAGTTTTACAGTTTCCTTCCTATGCGGTTCCAGTACAATATAACAACCTCATAGATTATTAAATAAAGGAGAGATGACATATGTTGATGCCTAGTATTTTTGGAGAAAACTTATTGGATGACTTTTTTGATTACTCATTCGGCAGCCACAAGACATTCGATATGATGAATACCGATATCAGGGATACTGAGAATGGCTATGAGATAACCATGAACATGCCGGGTGTCAGGAAAGAGGATGTAAAGGCGGAACTCAAGGACGGCTATCTGACCATACAGGCCACAACAGATTCCAGCAGGGATGAAAAGGATTCCAACGGAACCTACATCCGCAGGGAGCGCTACTGCGGATCCTGCAGCAGAAGTTTTTATGTAGGTGACGCAGTGACCCAGGAGGACATCAAGGCCAAATTCGAGGACGGCACCCTGAAGATGCTGGTTCCCAAGAAAGAAGCCAAACCGGCCGTGGAGGAGAAAAAGTATATTGCAATCGAAGGTTAAACTCAAATATGACGTACAGACCTGACCATACATGGCTCCCGGAACTGTTTCCGGGAGCCCCACAAAAAACAGAGGAGGAATGACGTATGTTAATGCCCAGTATTTTTGGTGAAAATATGTTTGATGAATTTTTCAGGGATCCTTTTTTTGACAGCAAGGATATGAAGAAGCTGGAGAAGAAATTATATGGACGCAGAGGCAAAAACCTGATGAAAACCGATATCCGTGAAACAGATACAGGATATGAACTGGAAATGGATCTGCCGGGATTTAGAAAGGACGAAATCAGGGCATCCCTCAGGGACGGATACCTGACCATCAGTGCTGCCAAAGGACTGGATAAGGACGAGCAGGAGAATACGAGCGGCAGATATATCCGTCAGGAGCGTTATGCCGGCGCCTGCGAAAGAAGCTTTTATGTGGGCGAAGATATGACGGAAGATGATATAAAGGGCGAATTCAAGCACGGTATCCTGAGACTGTCCATTTCAAAAAAGGAAGCGAAACCACTGGCAGAAGAAAAGAAATATATCTCCATTGAAGGATAAACCCGGCATAGCATAACAGAACCCCGCAGTGGCGGTGATGCAGCATCACATCATCAAAACCGCGGGGTTCCTTTTTATGTCCTGGATTTTATTTGTATGGTATAATACAAATGACAATACATGCCTCAGGATCCGATACACCTTGATCCGGGCATACAGCCAGTGATGACAGGAGGAACGAAAGGTATGAAAAAGGATAAGGGGTATGGACTTTTATGGATGCTTGCGGCAGAGGTGGTCCTGCTTATTTTCTTCCTTGCCATTGCTCCGCGGCTGAATGCTGAGGGACTTCTGTACCGGTCCGCCGTTCCCGTAACCCCAGAGGAAGTGCTGTCAAAAGATGATAACGGCAGTTTTGAGCTGAAATACGGGGCAGGTTACCCCTGTACGGAGCCGACCGGGTACATGACCTCTGTATCGGATTTACAGAAAAACTATATCGGCGCATGGGAGGCAGATGCCTCTCTCTTTCAAGCAACCGGTATCTATAAACAAATCAGCCACAGAACCCGGCCGTCAACGCAGCGCGGCTATTACAGCAGCCGCAGCCCAACCTACGGGGTCACTGCCCCCGCCATTACACGGAGCCGGTGGACCACCTTCTGGATGAGGCCGTATGCGGATTATGCCCAGTATTACCTGATTACTTTTAAGGACGGAACCAGAACCTGGGCTCTGGTGGACAACGCAATCACCAGAATACCTGCAAAAGGCAGGGTGGCCCTTCCTGTGGGATATTACTGGGACGAGGGGGCCGCCCGCTTTCTGACTGATAAGGAAAAAAAGGCATACCGCATAACAGACCGTGATGTGCTGGAAGATAACTGCCTGGGAAATGCCCTGGACCTGTACAGCGGCTGGATAGAGGGAGACGAGATGAGACAATACCATGAAACATGTTCCTTCGTCCAATCCGTTGCGCTGGTAATAATCGGCATTCTTTTATTCATCACCCTGATTCTGTTCATGTTTTCGGGCAAAACGTCCGGCAGGCATACGCAGAACCGCTGATATTAGGAATTTTGCAAGGGAAAATTAAGAGTTCTCTGCCCACACTTATAGTATACTTTTAGTATAAAAATGAAACGCGCAGAGAAAGGATGGAAAGAAATGATATGGTCCCCAATCGTGACAATACTTGCTGTGACTGTTCTCCTCTGCGGATGCGGCGGCACAATATCTCCCACTGCAGCCAGCAGCATGGCGCGTGAGCCTGCCCTGCCGGAAGGCATGGAATACCGGTCCGAGGCGCCGGCGCCGGAAACAGCGTCAGAATCACTGCCTGAAATCACAGTAAAACCGGAGCTGCTGACGGACGCCGGAACCCTCTGCCCCATGGAATACGGAACGGACGCGGACGTTATATTCTTTGCAGATCTGGACCATGATGGAGAACCGGAGCGCATCACTGCCGGACTGGCTGATTTCCAGGCATCAGGAGGACAATATGCCTCCCTTAAGGTATTGGCGGGAGAATCGGCTGATTCCCCGGTCATCTGGGAGCATGACTACAGTGTGGCCCATGCAGGCTGGACCATGCTGTATCTCTACAGAGAAAACGGGGCGGATTATCTCATGGAATATTCACCTTATATGAACCAGGGATATGGCGCATACAGCATTCGTATCTTTTACATAGGTCCGGATAAAAAAACAGTGGAAGCGCACTCCCACACAGCAGATTTCGCACTCCAGCAGGAGGACAGGACAGGCTTTTTCGGAGATCCGGACGCCCTTGCAGCATTCATGGATACGGCAGAGGGCTACATAAAGAGCAGTCTTTTGCTGGTAAGCACCGATCAGGGGCGCCTGGCATACAGCACCCCGGAACGTCCGGTTACCCTGGACCATGACGATTCCTTCTTTACAGATTCATGGAATGTAACGGGAAAATGGAACGGGCGGGAAACCATTGAATACATGTCGCAAAAAAACTGGATGGCGGCAGAAGGTATTCCCCTGCTTTGCATTTCACGCCCGTCCGGGGACACAGTGGAAGTACAGTTTAAAAACCGGAATCATTTTTTCACCACCTCCAATCCGGTGATAGACCAGTTATTTGCTGATATGACCGGCAGGAACTGGGCCTTTCTTCCGGACCGGGAACCGCCGCCAGGTCCCCCTGACGCGGTACTGTCAGTTTACAGGAAGGAAGGCATGGATGTGTTTATATCGTGTTATCAAAAGGAGGAGACAGCAGTCATCTGGACAGCCCCCTTTGTCTATAATATTGCCAACGATATGAGAAGTATCAATGAATGCTATTATATGTCTGCCAGTGCAGTGGAGCGCCTTCTTTCATGGGCGCCGTGATGCTGTCTGTCATTCAGTTCTGTCATGGTAACCAGCAGCAGGGGAGGAGGACGTGTATGGTCAGTATCCTATCTTTCATCATCGTAATTTTAATCATAAGCATCCTGTGTTTTTTGTCAGGGCGCAGAATGGCGGAGAACAGGGCGGCAAAAAATCCAAATGCAGAAAACCGGACAAACGGAAACAGGACGGCCCAATCCATAAATCATTTTCTTATGCGCCATCCTGTCATGGTAAAGGGTCTGCTTTTATTTTATATTGCCTTTGCAGGCTGTTTTACATTTCCCATAAGAAGCCAGCCCTTTCCCCTGGATTTCACCAAAGCTTATCTGCTGATTTGCTCTTACGGAATCATAGGTTGGGGATTTGCAGGCCTTTACGGGAAGGCAAAAGAGAGGGCTGTCTATCCTCTGACCCTCCTTATGACCATTCTGGGCATGGTGTGCAGATATGTTCTTGAATATGGAGAGGCATCCAATGTCTATAATTTTACCATGCTCAATATTCTGTCTTACATAATCCTCATACCTGCTTTTACAGTGGGTGCATACCATTATATTGTAAAGTATCTGATTTCCGCCAGGTAGAGCAGTGAAAGGTCCTTTGCAACATGAGAATGCGGGCAACATCAGACAGAAGATGGAAATGGAAATAAAACTATGTCCGGGCTGCAGTTAATGCTTGGGCCTGTAAATGATTTCATTTACCGTATACACGGTGACAAAAGCATCCTTATCTGTTTTCAGCACATAATTCATCAGGGTTACATACTCGTTTTTATCAACAATGGTGATGATCTCCCTCCTTGGCTGGCCGTCATAGGCTCCGATGGCTTCATAAATCGTGGCGCCGCTGTGGAGATGATGCAGGATAAACTCCCTGATTTCTTCCTCCCGCTGGGAAATGATGCACACCCTCTTTTTTATGTTAAAGCCAAAGATGAAATGGTCCAGGACGATTCCGTTGAGATAGGTGCCAAGGACACTGAGCACCACAATTTTCTTGTCATAGACCAGGGCCGCGGACAGTGCCACACACATGCCTGACATGGACATGGCCCGGCCAAGTTCCATATGCAGGTATTTGTTCAAAAGCTTTGCCACGATATCCAGGCCGCCTGATGACGCATTCCTGTTAAACAGCATGGCCAGTCCGATGCTTACCACAAAGATATAGCATATCATATCCAGAAACGCATCGTTGGTGATGGAAGCATTTTCCGGAAATGCCGTCTCAAAAACAGCCAGGACCACAGGCAGCAGGAACGAGGTGTAAACAGTCTTTGCCCCGAATTCCCTTCCGATGAGCAGGAAGCCCAGAACCAGAAGGAGCATATTGAGGATAAAGGTGATTGCTGAAATCTTAAGGGGAACAAAGTTTCCCAGAACAATTGCCAGACCGGATATACTTCCCACCGATACATGGCTTGGCATCAGGAAGAAAAAGACAGCTGCCGCCACAATGACGGTGGCAAAGGTAATCATGATGAACTCCCTGATCGTTTCCCACTTTTTCATAAAAACAAAGCCTCCAATACATACATTTTTTTACATATACGGTCCCCTTTAAACGGTCCGTCAAACGTCCCGTGTGGTATTGTATCACATTGCGGTCCTTCCTGCAATTCATAGAATCCGCGGATGATATATTCCTGATGATATATTTTGCATCCACGGTTATATAAAAACTCATGTGAGGAAATCAAATGACAAAAGAAGAATTTTTAAAACGCGTAAAAGAAAACGAAGAATGGGCGCCGGGCTGGGAAACCATTGAACAGGAATTTGAGCGGCTCTACCCGGGACAGGAGCCCCGGCATTATGGCACAAACATGATGGCCAGGGCCATATTTGGCGGCGACTGCTACCTGGACGGCTATTCCATCTATGATTCTCCCAAGGGATATAAGCATATTGTGACATTTGGAATGACGGAGCTTTATGCAGATGAGGAGTCCTTTGGCGGAGAATGGAATAAGTGGGGTTATGAGATGACCATCAAGCTTAGGGAAAAGGAGCCGGAAGATTGTCTCTGGGCAATTGATATGCTCTCAAATCTTGCCCGCTACACCTATACCCAAAATCAGTTTTTTCTCCCCAGCCAGTATATAGCAGGTAACGGCACATCCCTTCATGTAGGGACGGATTCAGCTATCACGGCACTGATAACCACCATGGACACAGAGGCGGTGTCTCAGGATTCTGTCTATGGAAAGACGGAGTTTATCCAGCTGGTAGGTATTACGGAACAGGAATTTAAGAACATTCAGGGAAAAACAGCGAACATTGAACTTCTGCTGGAACGTATGAAGCAGGATAACCCGGATTTGGTGACAGACATGACCAGGACAAGCTCTTACTTGTAGCGGGACAGAAAATACTGGATTGACTGAACTATATTAACTGTATATTGACTGTATATTGACTGTATCTTAAAAACCAAAGCACATATGAAAACGAGGGTAACTAAATATGAAGTATATCACTAACAAACATATTTCAAAAAAACTGACAGCACCTTTACTCTGCATGGCGCTGTGCGGTGTATTGACTGCCTGCGGGCACAAGGAACCATCCCATGCGCTGTCCCCGGAACAGTCAGAATCCCAAAGCACTGAGGCCGAACCGGAAATCAGGATTGACACCCAAGAGGGCTCCCAGTCTGAGCAGTCATCGGAGCATCCCATAGGCAGCACCGCTGCACCGGCTGATTCAGCCCAGGGGGAGGCCGGATATCTGCTGATTAAAGACCAGACGTTTGATGTGACCCTGGAGCCATTGGGCAGCGTCACATTTGCGTCCTATAAACCGGACAGCCTTCAAAATCCTCTTGCAGATGTTATGTTTGAGATAAAGAAGGAGAAAAAAACAGTTTGCCTTCTGGACGGCGTGTATGAGGGCAACACACGAAGTAACGAGACGTTTAACAAGGTGGAGGCAGTATCCTTTCCCGACTATAACAGCGATGGTTTCAATGATATCATCATCATATGCAGCTACTCACCGGCCTCCGGGCCAAAGACAGGCACAGGATATCCTGAGGTGAGAATCTACAGCGGAAAGGCTGACGGCAGCTTTACCCTGGAGAGAAGTCTGTCGGAAAACGCCAACTCGGCCCTTGCCGAAAAGACCGTACAGTCTGTCCTGGGATTTCTGGGCGCGGGCAAAGGCAGGCCCAGTGTATCTGCCTCCGGCTGGCAGCAGGCCTATACCGGCCTTCTCCAATCCCAGGACAGCGGTCAGTGGCAGGGGTATAATTTAATTTACATCAATGACGACGACATCCCCGAATTGGTGGAAATCGGCATCGACGAGGCAACGGGCTGCAAGATAGTCAGTTTTGCAGACGGGGCTGCCTATGAAACGCAGCTGTCCAGACTCTATTTCTCTTATATTGAACGCGGAAATCTTCTGTGCAACTCTGAGGGAAATATGGATTACTACTACGATATTGTGTACAGTATGGAATCGGGCCGGCTGCTTCCCATTGCTTCCGGATATTATGGGGCTGAGGATAACTCCCATGTGCAGTTTGATGAGGAGGGGAACCCCATCTATCAATATGAATGGGAAGGTGTCATGATGACGCAGGAGGAATACAATCAGGCATTCCGGGCTGTCTATGACACATCCTCAGAGAAGCCGGGGTATGAATGGGATAAATGGCTTTCCCTGGAAGAGGTGATACAGGCCATTGACGGCATCCAATAAACGCCGGATGGAAGGACAGCGTATTCTGGTGAAATGATGCTGTATTTATGCCCATGTCTTTGATATAATATAATAAATCTGCTTATACCGACAGTGAATCACGCCTAACAAGGAGGAGACAAGAACATGCTTTTAGTGGCTAAAAGGGACGGGGAAACCGTGGAATTCCAATTGGATAAGATAACGCTGGCTATCAAGAAGGCCTTTAAAGCAACAGGTAAATCATATACGGCTGATATTATCGAGCTATTGTCGCTCCGGGTCACATCTGATTTCCAGATGAAGATAAAAGACAGCCGGATTAGCGTGGAGGATATACAGGACAGCGTGGAGAAAGTCCTGGAGGAATCCGGCTACACTGATGTGGCCAAGGCCTACATACTATACCGGAAACAGCGGGAGAAAATCAGGAATTTGGATAAGACCATCCTGGACTACAAGGATGTGGTGGATAACTATGTAAAGGTGGAGGACTGGCGCGTCAAGGAAAATTCAACCATCACATATTCTGTAGGCGGTCTGATTCTGAACAATTCCGGCGCAGTGACTGCCAATTACTGGCTTACAGAAGTCTATGACCGGGAGATTTCCGATGCCCATGTAAACGGGGACATCCATATCCACGATTTATCCATGCTGACCAGCTACAGCTGCGGATGGTCCCTCAGAAAACTTCTGTTAGACGGCCTGGGCGGCATCACCGGGAAGATTACCGCATCTCCGGCCAAGCACCTGGCCACCCTCTGCAACCAGATGGTAAACTTTCTGGGAATTATGCAGAATGAGTGGGCTGCCTCCCAGTCATTTTCCTCCTTTGATACCTACCTGGCTCCCTTTGTGAAGGCAGACAACCTGTCCTATGATAAGGTTAAGAAATGCATGGAGGCGTTTGTCTTTGGAGTCAACACTCCCAGCCGCTGGGGTACCCAGGCCCCATTTTCCCACATTTTCATGGACCTGAAGGTTCCAGGGGACATGGCTGACGAAAAGGCCATTGTGGGCGGCAGGAGAATGGAATTTACTTACGGAGACTGCCAGAAGGAAATGGACATGGTAAACAGGGCGTTTCTGGAAACCATGCTGGAAGGCGATGCCAATGGCCTGGGATTCCAGTATCCTATTCCGGCTTATGGGATAGGAGCAGATTATGACTGGTCTGACAACGAACAAAACCGGCTATTGTTTTCCCTGGCATCCCATTACGGAACCCCATATTTCATCAATTATATGGGAAATGGCATGAAACCGGAAGATGTAAGGACTTCTTATGATGGAATCCGGCCGGATTTCCATGTGCTGCGGAAAAAGGCTGGCGGCTTTTTCGGTTATGGGGAACATACAGGTTCCGTTGGCGTGGTCACGGTCAATCTTCCCCGGATTGCGTACCAGTCAAAGGACGAGAAAGAGTTTTATGCCCGGCTGGACCAGATGATGGACCTGGCTGCCCGTTCCCTGAGCATTAAGCGGAATGTGATCTCCACCCTGTTAAAGAATGGTCTTTATCCCTATACGGCCTGTTACCTCACTGATTTTGACAACCACTTTTCATCCATCGGCGTCATCGGCATGAATGAAGCAGGGCTCAATGCGCAGTGGCTGAAAGCCGGCCTGGAATCAGAGGAGACAAAGAAGTTTGCTGTCTCTGTCCTGAACCATATGCGTGAAAAGCTGATTGGATACCAGATGGAGTACGGTAATCTCTACGGCCTGGAAGCAACGCCCGCAGAGTCAGCTACCTTCCGTTTCGCCAGGCTGGACCGTGAGCGTTTTTCCGGGATCCGGACAGCCGGACACGAAGGGGACACCCCCTATTATACAAACAGCACCAAACTGCCGGCGGATTATGACGGCACATTGCAGGGTGCACTCATAAACCAGGATTCCCTGCAGCCTCTTTATACCACAGGCACTGTATTCCATGTGTATATGGAGCGGGAACTGGAGGACTGGAAAAAGGCACGGGATCTGCTCAGCAGTATGATTACAGAACACCATATTCCCTGTTTCACACTGTCTCCTGTTTATACCATCTGCCAGACCTGCGGCTATCTGCCCGGCAGACAGGAGAGGTGTCCGAAATGCAATGGCGCTGCGGATGTTTACAGCAGGATTGCGGGCTATTACAGACCTGTCCATGATTGGAATGACGGCAAGGCGCAGGAGTTTAGGAACAGGATTATGTTCCGCATAGGAGAATGATAATGGATGTTTATGTGGCAAATGCGTTCAGCAAAGATAACAGAGGCGGAAACAAGGCGGGTGTGGTATTGCAGCAGGCCCGCCTGAATGAAGCAGAAAAAACAGAAATCGCCCTTCTTATGGGATATTCAGAGACCGCCTTTGTCGCTGATTCAGAGCTGGCTGATTTTAAATTAGAATACTTTACCTCTGTGGGCGAAGTTCCTCTGTGCGGTCACGCCACAATCGGGACTTTTACTGTGCTGCGGCATTTAGGGCGGCTTGAAAAACAGGAGTATACCATTGAGACAAAATGCGGTATATTGAGAATACGTGTGGATAAAAGCGGTCTGATATTCATGGAGCAGAATATCCCGGAGTTCTATGAAAGACTGGATAAAGGGGATGTGAAGGCATGCTTTGATTCTGACGGTATCCCGGATGCCTTACCTGTGCAAATCGTGTCCACAGGATTAAAAGATATTATACTTCCGGTAACGGACCCTGAGATTCTGGGCCGGATGACGCCTGATTTTTCCGCCATCACCAGACTAAGCCGTGAGAAAGAATGCATCGGCATCCATGCGTTTTCCCTGGCAAAGGAGATGGGTCTGACTGCCATATGCAGAAATTTTGCCCCGCTTTACGGCATAGATGAGGAATCCGCAACCGGCACCTCCAACTGTGCCCTGGCCTGCTATTTATACAGGTACGTGTCAAAACAGGACCAGTATATCTTTGAACAGGGGCATAATCTAAACAGCATTTCCAGAATATACGTTAATTTGGATACCGAAGATAATACGATTACGGGTGTATGGGTGGGAGGATACGGATATTTGTCCTGTTTGTCACAAATCTGCTGTCAGCCATGAACCTGACCATACTCACATCCAGGGTATATCTGAAAATTGTCAGCTGACAACTCATTATCCATTGTCCCATATCTCAAGCCAGGCTTCGTAATAATCGCAGCGGTACCCGTCACAGGCAGTTAGCAGATAACGGCCTGTCAGTTGTCCTGAGCCATATCCCATGGACTGGGCGGCTTCCAGGAAAGCTCCTGCGTTATTGCAGTCCGGGGATTGGGCATTTACCTTGAGAAGCCCCTTCAGATACAGCCTGGATTCGGCGTCCTGGTCCCGCAGGATGACACTGTTTCCCAAATCATAATCCGGGCAGGCCAGGAAGATACCATACTCTATCTCCTGGCCTTGTTGTGGTTTAATCAGAATGGAGGACTGGTATGGATCTTGTACATAGGTCTCCAGGGATTCCCTGTCCTCAGGAGAAAACAGTTTCATGGCAGGGAGAAGGTCCCTCAGGACCTGAAACGAAGTCCGCTCCAGGTCCATAATGCGCTGGACCATGGAGCGCCGTGTTTGAAGCTTTTCAAGCGTCATCTGCATCTGCCTGATTTGGTCCTCCAGCCGTCTTGCGTTTGTCTCCAGGGTGTGGTCCACATCCTCTACGCACATGCCAGGAATGGACTTTATCTCCTTGATGGACAGAGACAGGCTGCGGTAAAAAATCACATCACATATATCCAGCATGGTTTGGGAAGTGGGACAGCGGTAATGGTTGTCCTTTGACCTTTCAAAGCGAATCAATCCCTCGTCATCCCAGTAACGCAGGGCCGAAGCCGGCAAATGGAACAGTTCTGACACTTCCTTTATACGGCTGATGTGTTTCAAGGTATTCCTCCTTATTAAAAGTCCCTATCAATTTCCATTCTATACAGGGGACCTTATTAAAAACAGATTGACTTTCAAGCAGCTTTAAGGTTTATACTATTCTCATTGTATCAAATAATGGGAGGTTTGTCATGTTAAGACGTTTTATAGGAGCAGTACTTCCGTCCATGCTTGCATTTGCCTTTTCAGGACTTTACACGATTGTGGATGGCTTTTTTATTGGGAGAAACATAGGAGACATTGGACTTGCCGCCGTGAATATTGCCTATCCGCTGGCTGCCCTGGTCCAGGCTGTGGGAACGGGTATCGGCATGGGAGGCGCTGTCTGGATATCCCTTTACCGTGGAAAAGGAGACCGGGAGAGGGAGGAAGAGTGCCTGGGAAATACTCTTACCACCCTGTTTTTGGGAGGGCTTTTGCTTATGGCTGTCCTGTTTGCATTATGCGGCCCGGTCCTCAGACTGTCAGGGGCAGAGGGCAGCGTGTATGGAGAAGCCATGGTATATATCCGTATTCTGATTGGAGGTTCCCTGCTTCAGCTCTTTGCAACCGGCTTTGCACCCCTGATCCGAAATTATGAAGGGGCAGTGACAGCCATGGGATCCATGATTGGAGGATTTTTGACCAACATCCTGCTGGACTTCCTGTTTGTAGCTGTATACCACAAGGGTGTGGCGGGCGCCGCGGCCGCCACCGTCATAGGGCAGGGGGTTACAGTGGTCCCTTGTATTTTATTCATGGGATCCAGAATAAAAGGAATCCGGAAAGAACACTTTTTATTAAAGAAAAAGCAGATGCTCAGGATTGCCGGTACAGGCGTATCGCCATTCGGCCTTACAATCTCCCCCTTTATTGTAATCATGCTGATTAACCGGAGCGCATATGTGTATGGAGGTGAGGCTGCGGTGGCCGCCTATGCAGTGATATCCTATGTGGTAGCCATCGTACAGCTGCTTTTACAGGGAATCGGAGATGGAAGCCAGCCTCTCATGAGCTTTTACCTTGGAATCGGAAAACCAAAGCAGGCCAGAACCGTGCGGAACATGGCATATTTGTTTGCCGCCGTTACTGCTCTGGCCAATATGGGAATTCTCTGCCTTTTGAGGAGTGCTGTTTCCGGCTTTTTCGGCGCATCCTCCTCTGCGTTCCCGATTGTGGCTGAAAGTATGCCGGTTTTTACTGCCGGTTTCCTCTTTATTGCCTTTTGCAGGACCACCACATCCTATTTTTATGCAACAAAACAGAACTTGTTTTCCTACCTTTTGGTCTATGGTGAACCAGTACTTTTATTCTTCCTTCTGACTCTTGGACTGCCTCCTGTCATGAAGCTAGAGGGCGTATGGCTGTCTGTTCCCATTACCCAATCACTATTGGCAGTTCTGGGGATGGCTCTTCTGCGGATGGAGGAGAGAAGCCTTCCTGGCTATCAATACAGCCCGAAAAATGATTAACATGGTCACTCCAATCAGCAGAAGGCCCATGACACGGTCAATAGACAATGCCATGACAATTTCCTGGTCTATTACCTGCTCTGTTTCTTTTATCATTTCATTCGCCATATGGCGCACCTACCTGTATATAATTTAACTGAATACAATTTTAATATGTTGTTGGACCATGAAGTATATGGTACAATCTGTTTATGAATGACAGAAAAGACAGGAAGGCAACGGACAGATTATGATAAACAGAGAAGACATGCTGGAGCTTACAAGACGGATGACCCTTTCCCGCACCTCCTTTACCAGAATTGCAGGATGTTATGTTGACAGGGATGGGGATTTTGATGGGAGTTTTAATATTAATTTTCTTAAATTATCGGCATCAGAACGGACAAAGAAACTGAAGCTGGCTAAGGAAATCCCCTTTGCAGCCACGAATGTGAACCTGAAAAAGTACGAATATCCTCAAGGTGCGCGGAAACCAGGAAGTATGTGGCAGCTTCTCATGGCCATGAATGAATGCGGCCTGAAAAATGATGCCCTGATGGATACATTTTATGATGTTATTATGGAGCATTACCGTGCAGAGAGGGAGTATGCCATCCTGGTTTTCCATGATCGTTATGATATCCCGGCAAAAGGTTCTGACAAGGAACGCCAGTGGGAATCAGAGGAGGTATTTGAATATATGATTTGCGCTGTCTGCCCCCTGAGCGGGGAGTATGAGCCGGATAAACCCGTATGCGGCTTTTTATTCCCTGCCTTTACGGACAGAAGCGGGGATCTGAATCACATTGACGTATTTCAGGCGGATGCTGGCAAGCCTCACAATGAAATACTGAAGCTTTTGGAAATTATTTGACAGAGTTTGGGCTTCCGGATTCTGGAGGGTGTGCATAAAACGGCTCTTTGTCAATAGTTGGGGTGGGATTTGTTAAAATCCCGCCCCAATTCTATG
>NZ_JAJCHK010000030.1:0-70983 GCF_020554465.1 Enterocloster sp. 210928-DFI.2.20 | reverse complement strand
GTTACGTGATTCCGAGCCGCAACGGAGACAGCCTATTTTACTTTACGAATTGAAGTGTGTTTAATTTTTAACGCATTTTGCCGTTATTGCATTGTGTTTTTTGCCCTATCAGCAGTTTTTTCCTGCTCCTTTATGCACACGCGGCTGACCCTGTAGGAGTACAAAAGAAATGCCGTCATGACGATGGACAGGGCTGCCACAATAATCCAGGCAATGTTGTATGAGCCTGTCAAATCATAGGCTGACGCAATCAGAGGGCCGCCCAGGGCATATCCCACGCTGGGAAACAGACTCAGGAATCCATAGATTTCTGCGTAATGTTTTGTGCCGAAGATACCGCTGGTGATAACCGGAGCGCTTACAGTTCCTATACAGGTCCCGAATCCAAACAATATTGCCATCAGGTACAGGAAGGGCTGATGTTTAATAAATATCAAACAAATAACGGAAAGAAAAAACATGGTATTTCCAAATAGTATTCCTGCCTTCACACCATACCTGTCATAAATATGTCCCAGTACCAATTTTCCGGGAATGGCAATAAACAGGTACAAGGAGGCGATGGAGGCCGCTGTGGTGGTTGCATATCCGGCATCCATAACCGAGGCCGGTATCTGTGTAATGACGGCTGCAGTGGCTGAAATCAGCGTGCATCCCAATACAAAGCACCAGAACATGGGCTTTTTCTTTACTTCCTTCAGCGACACATTCCACTCCCGCTCTGTTTTCCTGGCCTTTCCTGTCTCTCCCTCCTCATCCGCGCCGTATGCCTTGGTCCCCATATCAGCGGGAGTCCGCCTGATGACAAGCAGTACCAGAGGAACCAGGATAACCAGCCTGGTTATGCCCACAGCCTTATATGTAAACCGCCATCCCTGGGATGCGATGAGGTTTCCGATTATGGGGCTTAATATGGTTCCGCCTATACTGGATCCCACCATGGCAATACTCATAACCAGTCCCCTCTTTTTCCTGAACCAGTTGGTAATCAGTACGCTGACCGGAATCATAGTTGAGCCGCATTCAAAAAATCCGATACAGGCTGCTGTCACGTAAAACTGGGGCAGGGTGCTGGCAAAGGAATAACAGTAGTACGCCAGACAGTTTCCAATCATACACACCACCAGGGCTTTGTGCATGTACGGCTTTGACATGATCTTTCCAATGAACGGCGACATAAATGCCATCATCAGGGCTGCAATGGTGCTGACCAGCGCATATCCGCTCCTGGTAAATCCCAGATCCTCTGTCACCGGTTTTGTGAACAGGCTTGCGCAGCTCACCAGAGGCGCATACCCCAGCCCCATAATCAGGATACAGGTCAGCAGTATAAGCCAACCGTAAAAAAAGCGTTTGTTTTCCGCCATATTGTCCTCTCTTTCCCCAGACATGTTCTACTGGTTTCCATGGAGGTCCAGCCATCTCATGGCTGTCCCGGCATAAATAGCAGCGCCTTTGACAAGGGCAGACTCATGAAAACGCACCTTGGGATTATGCTCCACATACCGTTTTGAAACATCCTCGATACCGGCTCCAATGCACATATAGCTGGCTGGTATTTTTTGGGAAATATAGGCAAAGTCCTCCGATCCCATCACATGATAAGCGCAGACCGCCTTCAGCTCCGGCTCCAGCTCCTTAAGCCCTTCCACAATCTCCTGGTTCAGCTCCTCATTGCACCTGACAATGGGAATATCGCTTATCACCTCAATCTCCGCCTTTGTGCGGTAGGCCCCTGCCACGGAAGGTACAATTTCATTCAGCCGTGCAATCAGATGAGACATTGTTTTTTCGTCAAAGCTCCTCATGGTTCCCTGCAGGACGGCAGTCTCAGGAATCACATTGGAGGCGCTGCCCGCGCAGAACTGTCCGATGGTCAGGGCTGTCTCTGAGATGGCCGGGCACTCCCTTGCAATAAGCTCCTGCAGCGCCAGATAGACATGTACGCCTGTATTGATGGGATCAATGCATTTTTCCGGCCTGGAACCATGTCCGCCCTGTCCTGTCAGGGTAATCCTGAATCCATAGACCCCCGCCATGGGAAGGCTTCCGTAGGCAACATATTCCGGGGACATCTGGGCTGCCACATGCATGGCGAAGGCGCTGTCCACCTTTGGATGGTCCAGCACGCCTTCCTCAACGGCTGCCCTGGCTCCCTGGAAGGTCTCCTCTCCCGGCTGGAACAGAAGCTTTACCTGGCCCTTAAGCTCAGACTCATGCTGCTTCAAAAGCCTTGCAGCTCCCAGCAGCACGGTAGCGTGAAGATCATGTCCGCAGGCATGCATCCTGCCGTTTCGGGACGCAAATTCCTCCCCTGATTCTTCCTGAAAAGGCAGGCCGTCCATATCGCTGCGCAGCATAAAGCATCTGCTCCCTTTTCCAAGAATTCCAACCACGCAGGAACCATTGACCTTAATCTCATAAGGAATCCCCATCTCCTCTAACTTTTCCCGAACAAACGTACTTGTATCAGGCAGCTCCAGCCCCAGTTCCGGCATGGTGTGAAGCTTGCGCCTCCAGGCAATCAGATCTGCCTCCATGGTTTTTGCCTCTTCCAGTAATTCTCTATACATTCTTTTACCCCTTTCCTTCAGACAGGCTCTTTGATTTTTATAACTACTTCTCCGGAGTTTCGTTAACTTTTATTTATTTCTGTGATATAATCTTACCATAGCTCCCGGGCATTCGGTTATTCCGAATATTTTATGGGTTATAACCATTTTATTATTAGGCAAATTGTACACAAAAGGGGTAACATCATGAATTTCAGCCATTTAGAATATGCAATGACCGTGGCAGAATGCCGGTCCATCAACAAAGCCGCCCAGAGGCTGCTGGTCTCCCAGCCCTATTTAAGCGGAGTCCTTAAGAATCTGGAGGAGGAACTGGGCTGCCAGCTATTCAAACGCAGCCACAACGGAATCCTTCTGACAGAAAAAGGAATAAAATTCATGGACAGTGCCCGCATCATACTGTATGAATATGAGAAATTAAAACAGCTGTCCTGGGATGAAGCAGAACAGCCTATGGTGATTTCTTCCTATTTCGTATCCAATATTATGAGGCTTTTTCTGGAATTTAAAAAACAGTCTGCCAAACAGTTTCCGGACCGTCTGACAGAAATGGGGAACCAGGAGGTCTTGGAGTCGGTTGCGGCAGGCCGTACGCGTCTTGGTTTCATTCTCTGCGCCGTAGAAAAAAAGGAAAAATACCTGAGGCTGGCCAGGGACTTCCACTGTTCCTGCGAAGAGCTTATGACTTCCATTCCGCTGTATGTAATGGTTTCCAGGGAGCATCCTCTCTATAAGAAACCTTCCGTATCCATAAAGGAATTGTTTGACTATCCCTACGTGCATTTCAATGATGTCTCCGCCATCTCCTACCTGAAGTTAGTCGGCCTGTCCGACCATCCCAACCGCCTGGAGGTAGATAACCGCGGGCAGTTCTTTGATGCCATCAGAGAGGGCCAATACATCTCCCTGTCAGTCAGAGGCAAAACCTCGGATGGACGCGGATTCTGTTTCGTGCCAATCAGCGACAAAAACCTGTATCTGAACCTCTATTTTGTGACCCAGACAGACTACAGGCCTAATAAAAGGGAACGGGAATTCATACGGTTTCTGCGGGATTTTGCAGCCTTAGACGGACAGACGCCCTGACAAAAAAGGACCGTAAAAGAGAGGACAGCCCACTGTTTCTGGCGCTGTCCCCAATGCTGTTTCTTCTATAATAATATATTTTTAGCTTCCAACGCTCTAGCTTCCAACTCTTTCCGCCAAACTCAGCTCTCTATCAGCTTCATCACATCCGCCGGCCTTACCGGAATCCGCTTCACCTGTTTTCCCACTGCATTGGATACCGCGTTTGCCACTGCCGCGGCCACAGGTACCACAGAACACTCGCCTATGCTCTTGGCCCCAAAAGGACCTGACTGCTCAATCTGTTCCACCAGCCCCACTTTAATGGGAGGCATCTCCTGTGCGTTCAGCATGTGGTACTGTTTTAAGGTGGTATTCTTTACCTTTCCCTTATCATCCAGTATAAAGCCCTCTGTCAGGGCATAGCCAATTCCCATCTGGACCGCGCCCTCAATCTGGCCTTCCACGCCCATGGGATTAAGCGCCTTGCCGATGTCGTGGACTGCCGTGTAATCCAGTACCTTTACACTGCCGTTTTCCATATCCACCTGGACCTTGGCAAAATGGGCTCCATAGGATACGGCCATGGCGCAGGAGGCAAATGTGTCCGCGCAGCAGATATCCCTGCCATGGGCCTGCTTTGCATATTTGATCACCTCTGCCAGGGAGGCAGACGTATCAGGCCTGGAAATGCAGTAAACCCTCTGATCTTTTAAATCCAGCTCACTCTCATCCACTTCCAGCAGGCCGGAAGCCTCCTTAAGAAGCTCTGTTTTCACCTGACCGGCAACCTTTAACGCTGCGCTGCAGCTCACAAACGTACCTCTGCTGGAATAATTTCCCATATCCCAAAGCGTTGCATCGGTGTCGGCCTGGACACATTCGATGTGCGGCATGGGGATGCCCAGTATCTCGCTTACCACCTGGGTCTGGGTGGTTACGGAACCATTTCCCATATCACTGACACCGGTAAACATCACAGCCGTGCCATCCTCATTCATCTTGATGATGACTCCCGTTGTATCCGGTCTTACGCCGAATACACCGTTGCCGTGGGCTGCAACAGCCATGCCCACGCCGATTCGGTACCTGCTGTCCGCGGCATCCTCCTGTTCCCTGACAGCCTCCTCGTATCCTGACAATTCCATTCCCTTTAGTACACAGTCAATGGGCCTGGGATTTCCGTGGGGCAGGCCGTCCCTCTGGTCAAACCCATCCGGCTCCACCAGGTTCTTAAGCTGGAGCTGGATTATGTCCATGCCCAGATCCTTTGCAATCCTGTTCAGCTGGCACTGCTGGGCAAAGAACTCCTGGGGAGAACCAAAGCCTCTCATGGCTCCTGCCACAGGGGTGTTTGTGTACACCGGCACAGCATGAAACCGCAGGTTTGGTGTCTTGTGGTTCTTAAAATATTTGCCGCTCATGGCCCAGACAATGCTCATGGTTCCGCCTGCATACGCTCCTGCATTCACAATGACATCCATTTCCTGTGCCACGATGGTGCCGTCCTTTTTCATGCCTGTTTTCAGATGGAGCTTCATGCTGTGGCGGTTCCTGGATGAGGGAATATCCTCTCTCCTGGTGTATACCAGGCGCACGGGACGTCCTGTCTTCATGGCCAGAAGGGCCGTGACAGGCTCTGTCACCATATCAATCTTCCCGCCAAATCCCCCTCCGATTCCGGGGTTCACCACCCTGACCCGGCTCATGGGGAGACCGAAAATCCGCGACAGATTGGTTCTGTGCCCGAACACATCCTGGCTGGGCGTGTAGACGGTGAGCTTGCCGCTGCTCTCATAGACAGCCAGGGATGTGTGCGTCTCAATGGCCCCATGATGGATGGCAGGTGTTTCAAAGTCGTCCTCGTAGATATAATCCGCTTCCGCCATCCCCTTCTCTACATCCCCTGCCTCCTGGACCACTTCCTCGATCACATTGGAATCCTTGTGGATGGGATATGCCCCCTCCTTCAGGGCATCCTCCGGCTCCAGGTAATACGGCAGCTCCTCGTATTCCACACGAATCAGCTTCAGGGCCTGCTCCGCTATCTTTGCTGTGTCGGCTGCCACGGCTGCCACTTTGTCTCCCACATAGCGCACGGTGCTGTCAAATACCCGCTCCGTTTTCTCTCCGTCAATCTCCTCGCCGCAGCTGTTGAACAGGGCATCCGGCGCATTCTTCCAGCACACAACCGCCCGGACCCCTTCTAACTGCTCCGCCTGGCTGGTGTCTATGGATTTGATTCTGGCATGGGCCACAGGGCTGAACAGCACCTTTGCATGAAGCATATGGGGAAGAGTCATGTCTCCAACGTACTTAAACTGTCCGGTCACCTTCAGGGCAGCATCCCTCACAGGCATATCCGTGCCAATCACTCCGTTTTTGGGCGTCTGTAATTCCATCCTCTACTTCCCCTCCTTCTGCATCCGGCTGGCTGCCAGCTGAATGGCCCTGACGATTTTTACATATCCGGTGCATCTGCACAGGTTGTTGGAAATACCGGCTCTTATCTCTGCCTCTGTGGGATCGGGATTTTTGTCCAACAGCGCCTTGGCCGACATGATCATTCCCGGTGTGCAGTAACCGCACTGGACCGCTCCCACGTCAATAAATGCCTGCTGGATTGGATGAAGATGGATTCCGTCCGATAAACCTTCCACGGTCTCAATGGTCTTACCCACTGCATTCCTGGCTAGGACAAGGCACGAATTCACTGCCTCCCCGTCAATAATTACCTTGCAGGCACCGCAGTCCCCTGTATTGCAGCCGCATTTCACGGCTGTGAGCTCCAGTTCCTCCCGCAGTACATAAAGCAGAGTCCAGTTTTTTTCAATTGCCACATTGTAGTTTTTTTTGTTAATATTTAAACATATCTGTTCCATCTAACCATCTCCTGTCTGTCCCGGTATCCTTTTCTGGATAAAAAAAACATAAGCATGTCGGCCTTTGGTAAAGAAAGGTCTCCAAACTTATGTTCCGCAGTATGATATAAAAAGCCCAAGCTTTGCATTTATCTATATATTTCCTGATTATACCAATTCAGCTATAAAAGTCAACATTCTCGAAAAAGATTGTCGCTTTATCACAACAGAGAACGACTTTTTTAAGCACTTTTTACAAAAATAAACTTTTTTTACTGGTTTTACCGCCTGATACTTCCCGCTGTTTCTCAAAAAAACCTTGCAAATTAAGGCACTTTGCTATTTTACTTATCATAAATATACGGTTTTTTATGCAAGTTGACAAACCAAAACAAATGACTTATACTCGCTTCGTGGAACTTTTAACATACTCCATGTGAAAATTCCTCACATTCCTGGTCCGGCAAGGCCGGTCAGCATCTGGAAAGGAGATTTATCCAACATGAATGCACGAAATCAAGAAGTAAGCCATTCCCTGTACGTCTTTGACAGCAAACCGCCTGTTAGCAAGGCCCTTCCCATCTCATTGCAGCACATCATGGCCATGTTTTTGGGTACAGTAACAGTACCCATAGTCATAGCCGGTGCAGCCGGTGCCGATGCTGCCACCAGGACCATCATGATTCAGTACTCTCTGATGATGTCTGCCCTGGCCACTATGATACAGGTATGTCCCCTGGGCCCCGTGGGTTCCAGACTCCCCGTCATATTCTGCGCGGGCTTTACCTGTGTTCCTGTATTTACTCCGATTGCAGCCCAATACGGCCTTCCCGGCGTGTTCGGCGCCCAGCTCCTGTGCGCTGTTATCACCATTGCGCTGGGCTTTTGCGTAGGCAGACTGCATAAATTCTTTCCCACTGTGGTCACCGGCACCATCATCCTGTCCATCGGCCTTTCCCTGTATCCCATTGCTTTAAAATACATGGCCGGCAATGCCAGTTCCCCCACCTATGGCCAGCTGAACAACTGGATTGTGGCCTTTGTAACCCTGGCCGCCGTCCTCTTCTTCAACCTGATGTGCAAGGGCGTGGTCAAGATGGCCTCCATCCTGCTGGGCGCCGTGGTGGGATACGTGCTGGCGCTGTGCATGGGCATGGTCCATTTTGACGGTGTGGTAAGCGCCAGCTGGCTGGCAGTGCCAAAACCCTTTTTCTACGGTATGCCGTCCTTTGACCTGTCCATGGTTCTGCCGATCCTCTTGATTACCATTGTCAATATCATGCAGTCCGTGGGAGATATCACAGGCACCACGGTAGGAGGTTTTGACCGGGAACCCCGCAGCGAGGAACTGACAGGAGGCGTGGCTGCATCCGGAATCGCCACCCTGGTAGGCACCATTTTCGGCGTGCCTGTGGTTTCTTCCTTCAGCCAGAACGTGGGCATTGTGTCCATGAACAAGGTAGTGAGCCGCCGTGTCATCACCATTGCCTGCGCAATTATGCTCGCCCTTGGCATCGTACCTAAATTCAGCGCGCTGGTATCCACCCTTCCGGCCCCGGTCATTGGCGGCGGAACCCTCATTGTATTTGGTATGATCACGCTGACCGGACTCAAATTAGTGTCCAGCGAGCCCTTAACCGCCCGCAACAGTACAATTGTAGGCGTATCCATTGCCCTGGCCATGGGACTGTCCACCCTGGAAGGCACTGCGGCCCTGGAGAATTTTCCTCCCCTGGCCCAGGCCCTTCTCTCTAAACCAGTGGTTGTGGCAGGCGTCATGTCCTTCCTTCTCAACCTGTTAGCCCCAGGAAAAACCGTTGACGAAGAAGCCCGGGAACGCGCTGCCCTGGACGCCGAATAACCGGACGCAGCCCTATCTACTTAACACACACATCCATTCCCGTCCACCTGCTGTCCGAGGGCTCATGGATTCCCATTTGGTCCAGAATCCGTGTCACAAAGAAATCCACCATCTCCTCAATTGACCTTGGACGGGAGTAAAATCCAGGGGACGCAGGCATTATGACAGCCCCGTAACCTGACAGCTTTGTCATGTTTTCCAGATGAATCTGGTTGTAAGGCGCTTCCCTGGGTACGATGACCAGGGGGCGCCGTTCCTTCAGGCACACATCCGCCGCCCGCTCCAAAAGGTTATGGGATGAGCCATGGCAAATGGCGGACAGTGTACCCATGGAACAGGGGACCACTATCATGGCATCCATTCCGGAGGATCCGCTGGCTATGGGCGCGCCTATGGCATGGACATCGTAATGGTGAATCAGCTCCTTTGACCCAAAGATTTCCTGCAGATATTGTTCCACCTCCCCGGAAGGGGTATCCTGCCCAATCTGCCAGCCAAGCTCAGACTCCACCACCAGCTTTCCCGCCTGGGTCATGCAGATACACACATGATGGCCTTTCTGAATCAGCCTTTCTATGACCCGCTTTGCGTAAATTGACCCGCTTGCCCCGGTGATTCCTACTATGTATTTTCCCATTTGCCATGCTCCTTATCTTACTATTTCCTTACTGGTAATCCTTTAAGTCCACCTTGGGATAGCGGACCCGCTCCAGGCATCTGCTCTCCTCGTTTAGTGTGGCGTCAATCCCCATCTTCGTCTGTACGCCCCGCTCGTCGGAACAGGGATCCAGCTCATGTCCCTGGGCATTGTGGATATAGAAAATATCCCTTTCAGGAATCACACGGTTGGATACCGCCCACATCACGTCTGCGGGATCATAGATATCCACGTCCTCATCCACCACAATCACATTCTTAATGTTTACATACGCTGTCATGGCTGCCAGAGCCACATTTTTCGGCTCTCCCGGATTCTTTTTCTTCATCTGGACAATGGCCAGGAAGCCGCTTCCATAGGGTGGAATATGTACATTGGTAACTCCCTTGCTCACATACTGGGTATGGGTCTTAAGGAGAGGCTCCCTGGGCAGCACATTTCCCAGATTGATATGCTCAAAGGAGGCGCCGTTTATGGTCTGGTAAATGGCTCCGTTCCTGTGGGTGATAGCCTTCACCTGCACCATAGGGCTGTTCCACGGCTCGCTGTAGTGGCCCGTGAACTCTCCCAGAGGACCTTCCTTCTCCCTGTAATCCGGAAGGATTTCACCTTCAATCACAAATTCGGCCGTGGCTGGTACATAGATGTCGGAAGTGATGCATTTCACCACCTCAATCGGACTTTTTCTGATAGCGCCCGCAATCTCTGTCTCATCCCCGTCATAGCGCAGTCCGGCTCCCACATAGATAACCGGATCCGCACCGATGACAACCGCGATGGGAAGGGCTCTCCCCTGGCTTTCCGCCTGGTCGTAGAAATCCTTCAGGTGGCGCCACTCATTGATCATGATGCTGAACTTATCCTTCCCCTTCACATGCATCCTCTGGAAGGACAGGTTCTGGCGGGTTCCGTCTATCTCCTTGCTGACAATCACCCCGCCTGTGATGATGGGGCCGCCGTCCTTTGGGGCGTGGATGGGAACCGGTATGCGTTCTAAATCAATCTCATCCCCCATCCGTATATTTTCATGACAAGGGGCGTCCGCCACTACCTGTGGCTTCACGGGATGTTCCAGGCAATCTGCCAGGAAATCCGTCATTTCATCCTTCCTGCAGCCCAGAGCCAGGGCAATGCCGTCCATGGATGCCAGCACATTTCCGCACACAGAGAATTCCTTATCCTTGATATTGTGAAATAAACCGGTTCTCTGGCCCTCTGCCTCCAGGGTGGCCAGCAGGGAGCCAATCTCATACTTCCAATCCACTGCCCGTTCTGTCTCAAAAAGCAGTTTGTTATCCTTTAAAACTGCCAGAAAATCTCTTAAATCCTTAATCCCGCTCATTCACTGCTGCCTCTCTTTCTTCCAACGCCTTCTTGCCATATTCCCGGATGAGTGCCATATCAGCCAGCTTGTTTGCCAGCTTCAAAAGTCCTCCCATGCCGATTTCGTCTGCGTCAACGCCTTCCTGTCCCTGGTCCTTGGACCAGATATAACCTCCGGCGTAGCCGTATACCTCGTTACAGACAATATTGATTCCTCTCGCCATCATCATATTGTGCATGGCAGTAATGGTGGCCTCTTCTCCGCCGTTTCTGGTTCCGCCCACAGCAAAGGCACTGCCGATTTTATCCCTCATGAGTTCCGGATACACATGGAACAGAGGCCGCATCCTGCTGAAAAAAGCCGACAGCTGGGGAGTGGGTCCATAGGCATAAACCGGGGAACCGAACAGGTACGCATCCGCTTCCATAAACTCCTTCAAAAGAGGTTCAAAGTCATCCTTCAGACAGCACCATGTCTTATTTTTCTTGCAGTATCCGCACCCGTTGCAGGGCGCAATCTTTTTCCCCCTCAGCGTTATCATACTCGTCTCTATGCCGTCCCTTGACTCTATGCTTTTTAAGGCTTCTCCCAGAGCATATTCCGTGGACTTATTTCTCGGGCTTCCGCTGATACCTAAAATTTTTGCCATATTACTCTCCTCATTTCATCTGTATTCTGTGATTGTCTCTGCAGATATTGTCTCTGTTGATATTGTCTCTGTTGATATTGTCCCTGCCGATATTGTCCCTGCCTCTACTGATTCTCCTGTATGCACCTTACCAGATCCTCTGCCATGAGCTGGGCGGTATTCAGTATCTCCTGTTCATCTGCCAGAAGGAACCTGCCTTCCTCCATAACCGTCTTGCCGTTAATAACCACTGTGTCTACCGCCTTATGGTCCCCTGAATAAATCAGCGTTGCCACAATGTCATGGACCGGACAGGACTTTACGCTCTTAGCCGGGTCAAACAGGAAGAAGTCAGCCTTTTTCCCCACTTCAATGGAACCAACCAGCTGGTCCAAGCCCAGCGCCCTGGCCCCTTCTATGGTGGCCATCCTGAGCATTCCCCCCGCCGTCATGGCCAAAGGGTCTTTGTGGAAGGTCTTTTGCAGCAGGGCGCCAAACTTCATGGCCTCTAACATGTCGTTGTCATTGTTGGAGCCTGCCCCGTCCGTGCCGATTGCCACTGTAATTCCGGCCTTCAGCATTTCTCCCACAGGGGCCACGCCCGATGCAAGATACATATTGGCTATGGGATTGTAGGAAACAGACACATGGTTTCTGGCATAGGTACTGATTTCTTCCTCTCCGATGGCAACCGAATGTACAGCCAGCAGGTCAGCTCCCAGAAGCCCTGATTCCTCATAATGACGAATAGCGCTTTTTCCGTTCCTCTCCCGGCTGATTTTGTCATCCGTTCCCGTCTCAAACATATGCATCATGATGGGTGTGGCATTCCGGTCCGCATATTTCCTGGTGGCCTTAAGGAGTTCCAGACTGGCCCCCCAGCCGGCTGCCGGAGCCAGCCACACGCGGTACATGCCGTCCCCCTCAAATTCTTCCTTCAGGGCAGTCACATCGGCAAAGACGTCCTCGGCCTTCTCCACCAGCTCCTTCTTTCCGATATCGCGGTAGCCCCGGCCGTACACCATTCTGACGCCCATGTCTTTGGCGATATCCAGCTCCAGTTTTCCCAGCCCCTTTACAGGCTGCAGCTGCATATAATCCGCCACCGTTGTCACGCCGCACCGGATGGCCTCTGCCAGTCCCAGCTTCACGCCCGCAGCCACATGCCTCTCCCGGAGCACGGCGCCTGCCGGGGCCATGGACTTGGGAAACCAGTCCTCCAGACTCAGGTCGCTTCCCATTCCCTTCATGATATCCTGATACAGGTGGGTGTGGGTGTTGATAAGTCCCGGGAACAGATACCTTCCCTTTCCGTCCTTAAGCTCGATTTTAAGTTCCCCCGCCTTCTTCTCTATGTAAGCTCTGTCCCCCACATGTGTAATCACTCCGTCCTCATAGAGGATACCTCCATCCTCGTATATGCGGTCCAGCCCATCCACGGTTACGATGTGCAGGTTGTTATATCCTTCTCTCACTGCAGTGCCACCTCCCTTACCAGTTTATTGGTATAACCTCTGAAAAATCTGGAGAAATTGCCGATTGTAAACGCCGCAATCAATGTGCCTTCCCTGACGCCGTAAATGGTGTTCAGGAAAATGAGAGATACGATGACTGCCAGCACCACCAGCGAAACATCCACTGCGGTCTTTACATTGCCATATTCCTTCTGGTACTTTACGGAAATAATCTTAATCAGGGCCTCTCCCGGCATCAGGATGACATCAGCCGAAACCATAAATGCGATGCTAAGTCCAAAGAACATGCATCCGATGATGAGTACTGCCAGTTTCAGTATATAGGTCTCGGGATGGAGTCCCCTTACAAGGAACATATTGAAATCCACCGCAACGCTCAGGAAAAAGGTAGGAATCAGCTGAATAAACTTTGACGCTGAGAAGCTCTTAAAATCCACAATAAATTCCCCGATAAAGAACAATACATTTAACAAAAACGTGTACATACCCAATGTCAACAGAGGACATATCTGGGTCATAACATTGGTAAGGCTGCTCATTGGAGATGTTCCTGTTCCTGATTTGATTATCAGGGAGATCCCCGTTCCCATGAAGAATATTCCAATAAGAAGCATGATATAACGCCGGGTCATCTGTGAATCCTTTGCATAATTAGTACCATTAGACATAATTGAGTAACCTCCGCTTTCTTTTCATTTGGTTTGCGTCCGACCCACTGCTCTTTCCGGAATTTCCGCGCGGTACACATATTATGTGTAATCCCGGAGTCTGGCCCTTGGCCACGCTTGGCAGTCTGGTCGTAAGTTGTCCATTTCCCGGCGGATTTCTAGAATAGTGCGACCGGCGGAAATATGGTGTGAGTGTACACTCCTGTCTTTTGGAAAAATAATAGTAATCCGCGCATGCACCCCGTCCGCTTTCCCCTCCCAATTTTATTTTAGGACAAAAAAAACAACACGAATCCGCCGACCTTTGAAAAAGAAAGGTCCACAAACTCATGTTGTACAAAATCAAGCCGAAGCTCTGCACGCAACTATTTACTCCCCGATTATATCAATCCAGGAGCAAAAGTCAATATTCTAGCAAAAGAATATCGTTGTTTTACAATAAAACAGCGATTTTTTAAGCATATTGCACAAGTGTTTTTCATAAAACCGATACAAAATCCTCCCGCATGGGGTTAAAGATATCCAGAAGGATTCCAGCCTTCCTGCATACGCATCCATGCTCCACGCCGTCCAGCTTTAGCATGGTATCTCCTGCCCTCACTGTTTTTTTCTCACCGTCTATATTAAACTCAAATTCTCCGCTGACCACATACGTAATCTGGGTATGGGGATGATGATGAAGGCTGCCCACAGCTCCCTCCTCAAAGGTATTCTCCACACACATCAAATCCTTACTGTAAGCCAGAACCCTCCTGACAACCCCGGGACCCGCCTGAACCGGCTCCGCATTCTCATGAAACACCCATCTTTCATCCAGCATGTCACTGTCTCCTTCCATCATTTACCGCAGCCGTCAACCGAATATCCTCCATTATACCAGGCCGGCGGTGCTGTATAGTCCCTGTTATTATACTACTCTGCGCGCCCCGTTACAACACCTCAAATTCACAATTGAGCACGGTCTGATATAGTTCCTCCTCCGACCGGCTCTCCTCCAGATCGTGAATCAGGGCCGTTGTCTTCACCATACGCATCAGCGTGACCACAGCCGGTATGTGCTCTTTTCCATCCCTGCTGGCCAGACAGAATATAACCCGCGCCTTTTTCTCCCCGAATACCACAGGCTCCCTGGTAACCAGAAGACTCAGGCTTGTCTTACTAATTCCCTCCGCCCCCTTACCGTGCAAAAGGGCAAAGGAATCATCCGAAACAGCATAAAATCCCTGTTTCTCTATAAAGCCAAGCATATTGGACACATAGGATTCCTCCACAAATCCCCGTTTTACCAGAAGGCCCGCGCTCATACGGACCGCGTCTTTCCAGTCAGACACCAGGTCCGCCCTCATGATGCAGTCAAATTTCAGGAAACTGCTGAAGCTCTTCGGGCTGTGAAATACCTGGACGGTCTGATATCCCAGTTCCTTTTTCACCACGTCCATAACCCTGGCCCTGGTGTTCTCGTCCAGGAATCCCAGTTTCTCCTCAATGGAGTAATAGCTGGATAAAAGGGATTTCCTGGGTATGCCCAGCCGGTCCATGGCAGCTCTGTCCTCGCTCTGCAGTATCGGATTCACCGTGAGGCAGGGCTTTGGCAGGCTGTTGTTAATGCGGATGGTGGACAGCACATAATCAATGGCCGCCCAGTCCGGGTAGGATGAGAGCTTATAAATAGGGAGCGTGTCCACAATATGTATCTGGTACTCGCTCAGCAGTGATTCTTTCAGCATGGTGGTGGTTCCATACCCATGGCCGCACACCAGCAGCACCTTCTTATAGGGTGCTCCCTTCATCCTCCGGATGCTGGCCATGAAGCAGATGGTCAGATATACCAGCTCATCCTCATTTTCCAGCTTTTCAAGGGTGTCCGTCTCCTTGCAGCACTGCTTTACAATACTTAGAAACTGCTGCTCCTCAGGCCGCATAAGGGAACTGACATTGTCGTGGATATCCACATGGTTATTGATTCTCTGAATCAGGGGAATCATGTGGTTCAGCAGTCCCTCCACCAGGTTTGTGTCCTTGTCAAAGGGCATGTTCATCCGCTTTGACATAGCGGAAATCAGGGAAAATGTCACCTCCTGGGTATGCACCGGGTCCACCTCCGCTGTACCGCCCGCCATTTTATTGGTAAAGTCAAACATCTTCGCCATCATTGCCATATGTTCTTCTGACACAGGCTTTCCGATGATGGCCCCCAGCTTTTCTCCGAAACGCTGATACACCTCCCGGTCATAGTCAGGCACCACCGTGATATCCAGAGGATAGTCCTTGTCATGGAGAATGAACCACACCAGAACCACCACATTCGACATATACCACAGGTAAGAGCTGCTGGTCAGGGTGCACTTAAGCTCCTCCAGCAGTCCGTCCACCGCCATCACCACGTTGGCAATGGAGATGCCCTCAAAGGCCTTATGGATGATGTGGATACAGTAAAATTCATAGGAATTGTACTCCGTAAAGGGGTTTATGAGGTATTCGATGTATTTCCTGAATTCCTGGTTCATCAGGGTGGTGCGCTTAAGCTTCGGGCCGGACAGATAAAAATGGCCGGAATACCCGATTCCCATTCCGTCCTTCTTAAGCCGTTCATCCAGTGCAGCCATATCGTTCTTTACCGTGGAGCGCGAAACCCTGAACTGCCCGCTGAGCTGGTTAATCTTTAAGTCCTCATTCCTCATAAGCAGGATCAGCAGCAGAATGGACATCCGCTCTTTGCCGGTATAGACCACCTCGTTTCCGTCTTCCAGGCCCTTAAGGTCCAGGGACTGGGGATATCGCAGCAGCCCCTTGGAGTGTTTTTCTATCTCCGGCAGGCGCTCCAGAGACAATATGTCGTTGATCCGGTCCACATCGTAGCGGATGCTCCGCTCCGATATCCCCAGAGCCTTGGCCATCTCCTTGTAGGTGGCCTCCCCGTGCTCCTTCAGATACCGGATAATGTTCAGCATTCTCCCATTAAACATCTCGTTCTTCTCCTGTCTGCATATGCAGACAAGAGGAGCGCTCCCCACTCCTCTTATCTGTTATCATATGGTATTTTTATATGCTCCCCTGAATTCCATTTTACCGGAACGAGCCGGAAATCCAACCGGAAATTTTACTGGAAAGAATCGTGAATCTTCTTCATCACCGCGTCAGACTTCTTAATCAGGTCTGACACGCCCATTTTCAGGACTTTCTTTCCCTTGAAGCGGTCCAGTCCCTCCAGGGCCACGTCATTGACCAAAACCACGCACACCGCCTCGTCAATGTCCTTCTGCTTTAACTGGTTCTCCACTCCTGCGCCGCCCTGAGTCTCAATCAGCACTTCCATTCCCAGCTTCTCGCCGGACAGCTTTAACGCCTCAGCTGCCATATATGTATGAGCTACTCCCGATGGACACGATGTAATACCAACTACCTTCATTGTAAAATCCTCCTTATCCTTTTCTAATCTCTATTTATTACCACTAGTCACTTATTATAATTCGTCAAATGTTATCTCGTCCAGGTCATCCAGGTCCGTGTCATTTCCCGCGGATTCTTCCACATAGTTCTTCTTAAGTAAGTTTACCATAAGTGCGGTCACAAATCCACCTGCCAGCACTGCAATAAAGTACCAGATACGGCCTTCCACCACCGGAAGCACAATGAGTCCGCCCCATGGAGCATGGTTTAAGACGCCTGCCAGGAATGGGATGATATTGCCTACCACGGCTCCCACAATCAGGGACGGGATTACCCTTAAGGGGTCGTTGGCCGCAAACGGAATGGCTCCTTCTGTGATTCCCACACATCCCATTAGAATAGCTGCCTTTCCTGCTTCCTTTTCCTCCACATTGTACTTCTTGGGTGCCAGCAGGGTAGCGATGCCCATGCCGATGGGCGGTGTACAGATAGCCACGCCCACGCCGCCCATAAGGTAGGGAAGCGTATCCACCTGTGTCTGTGCAAAGAGGGTGGCAACCTTGTTGACAGGACCGCCCATATCAAAGGCAGTCATGGCTCCGAGTATGGAGGCCAGCGGCACCTTGCCCACATCCCCCAGGCTGGACAGCCAGTTGGTAAGTCCGTTCATAATAGCGGCAATGGGTCCGCCGATTCCCCACACAATGATACCGCCTGTTACCAGGGTGCCCACCAGAGGATAGATGAAAATGGAGCCTAATGTTTTCAGTGAAATCGGAAGCTTGATTCTCTTCAGTTCCTTTACCACAACGCCTGCAATTAAGCCGGCCGCCATGCCGCCAAGGAATCCGGCGCCCATCTCCTTTGCCAGATACGCCCCAATCATACCGGGTGCCAGACCTGGTTTGTCGGCAATGGAGTAAGCGATATAACCGCCCAGTACCGGGACAAACAGTGTCAGTCCGCCCAGGCCAATCTGCGCCAGACCTGCCAGCCAGCCGGTCTCAGGTGTGGCTGCGCCGGCCGGATTCAGCATGACTGCCAGAGAAAAAAGGATACCGCCGGCCACAATAAACGGAATCATGTGGGATGTACCTGTCAATATATGTTTCTTTAAAATCTTCAGCTGCTCTTTCATTTTCTTACCCCTCCAGAACTTCTTCTAATATGGTGTATACCTGTTCCCTGGTGCTGCTTCTCAAAGACTCCCTGAACTCCTCATGCATAAGCCTTCTGGAAAGATTGGCCAGTATCTTTAAGTGGGTGTCCCCTGCCTCGCTTAAGGGCACTGCGATGAGAATGATTAAATCTGCTGTCTCACCTGACTCCTCATTCCAAACCACCGGTTCCTTGGTACGTCCGAAACATACACTGGCCTCCAGCACATGGTCTGTTTTGCCATGGGGAAGTCCCATGTCAAATCCCACAAAGGTTGGGGTAATCGCTTCCCTTGCCAGTACATCCTGATAAAATTCCTCTGTGTCCGTGATTTTTCCCGCCCTGTACAGCTCCCCTGACAGGGTTCTTATGATATCCTTTTTACTGCCTTCCATATCGAATACGATACAGTTCTCATTAATTAACTTACTCATCCCTTGCCTCCTTCCGGTTCTTCCGGAATTTGTCTTTTATTCTCTTACCTGTTTGCCGCTGCTGTTTGTTTCTTCTTAAGCGCTTAAGAAAATGTGTCAGGCACTGTTTTGTTTCTGTCTGTTCTGTGCCATCCCTTACATGCATTATCATAATCCCGGACCAGGTTTTTGAACAGATAGAAGATTTGCAAAAATTTTTTACACAAATCAACACCGGTACAGAAATACATATGGGCGCGAACACAAACAAAATCACGAACACAAATCGAACCGCACACGAAAACAGGGCCATGAAAACGGACGCGGTTCCGCTGCATGACCCTGTAACTCATGATTATCAATTCCCACAGACCTGGAAATGTACCTTACCGCCAGGCTGATTATACCTCCTCAAATCCAACAGAATGGAGGAATCCGGCAAATGCTCTCCGTCCCCTCTCATCGCATTTATAGACGCCTGCATCCTCCAGAACCCGTGCAAACACCTTTCCCACTTCCTCCTGCAGAATAGACCACACATTATCCCTGGTCACCAGGATGCCCTTTTCCTGATATCCGGGCATGAATTCCTCCACCCAGTCAGCGTGTTTCAGAAGGACCTCATCCTTTCGTATATCCTTTCCATCCACCATGTACTCTCCCAGCATTGCCAGTTCCGTCTTAAGCCTGGAAGGCAGCACGGCCAGTCCCATGACCTCAATCAGGCCAATGTTCTCTTTCTTTATGTGGTGCAGCTCCTGATGGGGATGGTATACGCCCAGCGGGAACTCCTCAGTGGTAATATTATTGCGCAGCACCAAATCCAGTTCAAAGGTATCCCCAACCTTTCTGGCAATGGGCGTAATGGTGTTGTGAGGCTCTCCGTCTGTCTCGGCAAAGATAAATGCGTCCTCATCCGTATATCCTCTCCATGCTTTCAGAACAACATCCCCCAGCTCAATCAGCCTGTCCGGGTCTGCTGCCCGAAGCCTCAGCACGGACATGGGCCAGAATACGATTCCCGCTTCCACGTCCTCATACCCTTTTATGGAAAAATGCTTCTCTATGGGCGCTTTTGCCATGGCAAAGGTATAATGACCCCCCTGGAAATGGTCATGGCTCAGGATGGATCCTCCCACAATGGGAAGGTCCGCATTGGAACCCAGGAAATAATGGGGGAACTGCTTGATAAAGTCAAACAGCTTTCTGAATGCCGCCTTATCAATTTTCATAGGCACGTGCTGTCCGTTAAATACAATGCAGTGCTCATTATAGTACACATATGGGGAATACTGGAATCCCCACTGACTGTCATTGATGGTAATGGGAATGATTCTGTGGTTATTCCGGGCCGGATGGTTGGTCCGCCCTGCATACCCCACGTTCTCCATGCACAGCTGGCATTTGGGATAGCCGCTCTGCCTGACCAGCTTGGCCGCTGCAATGGCCTTTGGATCCTTTTCCGGTTTGGACAGGTTTACCGTAATGTCCAACGTACCGTAGCGGGTATCCGTGGTCCACTTCATATCTCTTGCAATGCGGTAACGGCGGATATAATCGGAATCCTGGCTGAAACCATAATACCAGTCCGTTGCTTTCTCAGGAGACTCCTCATAGCGTTTCCAGAATTCCTTCACCACCTCACCCGGCCTTGGCATCAGGCAGTTCATCAGCTTCGTGTCAAGAAGGTCCCGGTAGACCACGCTGTCCTCCTTAAGCACGCCCGTGCCGGCAGCGCAGTCCAGAAGCTCCTTTAAAATGGCCTCCAAATCCCCGCTCTCCACCGGACCCTGGGGTTCTTCATACTCATCCATTCCCATCACATCCAGGATTTGGTTCCTGGCATAAACCGCGTCCGCCTCAGATATGAGCCCCTTATCCAGGCCGTACTGTACCAATCCCTCAACCGCTTCATAAACCATAGAAATATCCTCCCTGTACACGCTTCCATCTAAGCACAGCCACATACCGCTGTTTTCTTCCATTATATCCCTCACGCCCCGCAACCACAATGCACTTTTTTACTTTTATATCCGGATTTTCTTAAATAGTGCGAAACAAACGGTTTACCCGCCCCACCAGAATTCCTCCCAGAAGGCCAATCAGGGCTCCTGCCGCGCAGCCTGCTGTCAGCAGCACCGGCAGATAGGAAAACACACCGAATGTATTCACCACAAAAGCCGCCATCAGAAACTGTCCGATATTATGGGCCACTCCTCCCAGTATGCTGACTCCCACCATCCCGAACAGCCTGAACCGTTTGCACAGAGCCATGACGGTAAGGCTCAGGGCAGTTCCTGCGAGGCCAAACAGGATGGCCGAAGGCGGCCCGAACAGGATGCCTGATAAGAGTACACGCACCACGCTGATAAGAGCAGTCTCCTTTGTTCCCATGCAGTAAAGCCCCACCATGGTTACCAGATTGGCCAGCCCCAGCTTCACCCCGGGCGCTCCCAGATATACCGGCACCAATGACTCCACGTATCCAAGCACCAGCGCCAGCGCTGTCAGAATTCCAAAAAGGGCCGCATTTTGGGCTGAAGTTCTGCGTGACTGTTTTGTACCCCGGCCTTTCCTCACCGCTGCAGCTGATTTTTTATATGATTCTGTAACCGTCTTTTTCTGATTCGGCATGTGATCCTCCAGTCTTCATCGCGGCATTTCATCCTTTTCCTGTGCTCTGTCCTCAGCACGCATATAGTATACCATGCATAACCCAAATCTTCCATAGCGCCTTAGAGTATGTACGGCGGCCATATGACCTGCTTCCGTGTGTAACCGTGGACAGGAATGAATTACCACCTGTGCCTGTGTGAAAACGTATTGTATGCAATGGCTTATTGTGATAAAATAAACAATATATCCCACCCCAGCGCCGTCCGCGTATATTCCGCTCCGGCGCATACTACTATATTTTTAAAGGAGTGTTTTCCATGAAGAGAAGTACCATCAGCTCCAACGCCAGAAGTTTGATTGGCATTGCAGTCATGGCAGTGTTGTCCTTAGCGGTAATTGCCGTATCAGACCCTTTGTATAAGGCCCTAAGAGGACCCGTGACCACGGCCAGCCCCGAGGCGCCCCTGGCCGACGGGATCTATACCCATGAAGCTTTGGAACCAGACGCAAACGGCTTTCGGGACAGAACCACCCTGACCGTATCCGACGGTATCATCGTATCCTGTGTCTGGGATTCCTTTAACAGTGACGGAGAAAGCAAACAGAAGCTTTCCATGGAAGGCCAATATATCATGACAGAGGACGGGCCTCTGTGGAAAGCCCAGTCCGACAGCGTATGCCGGTACCTGATAGAACACCAGCGCCTGGCCGGGCTGGCCGGTGACGACGGATACACCACCGATGCCGTGGCCTCAGTCAGCATCAACGTATATCCATTTATGAACGGAGTGGAGGAATGCCTGCGTCAGGCTGAAATCAAATGAACATATTACAGAAACGGGACGTGATTCTGGCTGCTGCCATACTACTGCTGGCAGCGGCTGCCTTTGGCATCAGCCACTATATCCGCCGCACACCGGCTGCCATTGCCCAGGTGTCTGTGGACGGAACCGTAGTGGAAACACTGGATCTCAGCAAGGATACGGAGATAACGGTTACATCCTCTAACGGCGGCACCAACCACCTGATAGTAAAGGACGGTGAAATCTGGTGCAGCGAGGCCAGCTGCCCTGATAAGGTATGTGTCCACCAGGGGAAAAAACATTTAAACAGCGACACTATTGTGTGCCTTCCCAATCAGATGATTGTAACCATAACAGGCGGGGAATAAATCCCCCGCCTGTTCTATTTATTTCTTCCTTCTATGCCCTAAACTATGTCCTAAAACTTCTTAGCCCTGCCCACTCCGGCCAGGGCTGTCCTGATATCCTCAAAGCTCATTCCGCCCACGGAATCAATGGTGGCAACCACGGCGCCCTCCACCAGAGGACAATCCACCATCTCCACCTTCTTTCCCTCGAACATCTCAATGACCATCTCCGTGGTCATGACAGCGCTTCCCAAATCCACCAGGACAAGGACCCCGTCATCGGAATAGACAGACTCAATGGCTGCCTGTATCTTCTCAAAGCTGGTTCCAAAACCGCCGCCGTCCATACCTCCGGCCGGCGCGATCCTGGCGTTGGGCGCCATGATGGAAGTCAGCTCCACCACACTTTTTGCCAGATTCTCACTGTGGGACACAATCACAAATCCTACCATATGTACTACTGCTCCTTTCAGCCGGACACCGATGCTCTATGCCGGATTTTGTATCCGGTAGCGTTTTCCGGTATCTGTCTCTATACCAGTCTCTATACCAGTCTCTATACCAGCCCCGCAATGACTTCCAGCATATAGGAATAAGAGGTGGCTCCCGGATCCTGATGCCCCAGTCCCCTCTCTCCCACATAACTGGCCCGGCCTTTGGTAGCTACCAGATCTTTGGTGTGCTCTGCGCCGGCCCAGGCTGCCCTGACTCCGGCCTCCAGCGCTTCCCGTACGCTCTTTCCCTCTGCCGCCGCGTCCTTCATGGTTTTCAGGGAAGGGACCATGGCATCCAGCATGGTGGCTTCCTCCACAGTGGCCTTTCCTCTCTGCTCCACTGCCTGTACAGCCGTATCCATCATAGACAGGAAATCATCCATATCCATCTCTTCCTTTCCTGCCAGGGCCATGCCTGCCTTCATATAGGCCGAACCATACAGGGGGCCGGAAGCGCCTCCCACAGTGGATACCAATGTCATGCCCACTGTTTTCAGAATGGTCCCTATATCCTTTCCCTCCAGGTCAGGAAGCTTTCCCTCCACCGCTGCAAATCCCCGCGCCATATTAATGCCATGGTCGCTGTCTCCAATCGGCTGGTCCAGCTCTGTGAGATACTCCTTCTCGGCCTCCATCTTCAGACCGATTGCCCTGATGATTTCCAATACTTTTTTACTGTCTGCCATGATGACCCACCTTTCATTTCAATTTATTTTTATGACCTCAGAAATGCCTGTTACTTCCAGGCCGGCGTATCCGCCGGGGCATCCAAAAGCTCCTTCAGCTGGTCATCCAGCCTCAGCAGCGAGATGGAGAAACCCTGCATCTCAATGGAAGTCATGTACTCTCCCACAAAGGTCTTATAAACCCTGATTCCCTTTTCAGCCAGAACATCCGAGACCCTGTTATTGATGATAAAGAGCTCCATGAGAGGTGTTGAGCCTGCTCCGTTGATCATCACAGCCACCTCGCGGCCCTCATAGTCAATGTCTCCCAGAATCTGTGCCAGAAGCATATCCGCCACCTGGTCCGCTGTCTTCATGGACTCCCTGTGGGTTCCCGGCTCTCCATGGATCCCGATTCCCACTTCCATCTCATCATCTGACAGCTCGAATCCCGGCTTTCCTGCCGCGGGAACCGTACACGGCGCAATGGCTGCACCCATGGTCCGCACGTTGTCGATTACCTTCTGCGCCACCGCATGGACCTCGTCCAGGGAAGCCCCTGTCTCCGCCATGGCGCCTGCGATTTTATGTACAAACACGGTTCCGGCCACACCTCTGCGTCCCACTGTATACAGACTGTCCTTTACCGCCACATCGTCATTAGTCACCACATACTTCACGGTGATGCCTTCCATCTCAGCCATCTCAGCGGCCATCTCAAAATTCATCACGTCGCCGGTGTAGTTCTTGACCACCATAAGCACGCCTGCATCCGTGGCAATGGCCTTGATTCCCTCATAAATCTGGTCCGGGGTAGGCGATGTAAACACTGCGCCGGCCACAGCCGCGTCCAGCATGCCGCATCCCACGTATCCGCCGTGAGCCGGTTCGTGCCCGCTTCCTCCTCCGCTGATCAGGGCCACCTTTCCTTCTTTCTTATTGGCTCTGACCACCACATTGCCGCAGTCCAGTTTTCTCAGATAACCCGGATAGGCCTTAACCATACCCTGTATCATCTGATCCTCTACCAGCGCCACATCGTTGATAAATTTCTTCATATCGCGTAAACCCCCTTTTATTTAATAGGCTGCACCAAATGCGGGCAGCGGTTTCCCCACTGGTTCCTAAACCACGTAAAGCAGGGGCCGCCATTTGGAGCGCCGGACGGATTCATACCCGTCTGCGCGCCCCTCCTGTAAGCCTCTGCTTTCCGTTCTTCCTGTTACTCGCCCAGACAGTTCATGTCGTTGAGGCCGCAGGTTTTGTCCTCTTCCTCCTCGACACAGTTCATGTCGTTAAGTCCGCAGGTCTTATCCTCTTCCCCTTCCAGACAGTTCATGTCATTGAGTCCGCAGGTCTTATCCTCTTCCTCGGTAATTCCGTTCATGTTATTGATGTCCAGTTTCTTCTCCATTTAGAGCCCTCCTTCTTCTTCGGACAGCGCCCCATTCTGCCGGTACGCCATCCATCAAACTACAGTAAGCCGGCGGCCGCCATATGGCAGCTGCCGACCGACCGGCGCGCCCCTGCTGATTCAAACGGAACCATATTCCTGTCCCGCCTCCGGCAGGAGCACACAACTATAGCACTTCCTTGGTGGCCACTATATCAACTCCCGTACCGGCCACGTCTGCCACGACCACATCTCCGATGCGGATGGGAGCCTTGACGGTTACGCCCTTTAAGGCCTTTACACACTGGAATATCTTATCCTTGGGTATATCTTCCCTGGTCTTGACAGATACCATGTCAGCCCGTCCGCCTTCCACCCTTACAGTGGAGGTGACGATTCGGGTCGGATTCGTTACTTCCTTGCGCGCATATGTCTCGCCCTTCTTGCATGTGTACCCTGTGATGGTCTTGATTTCCCCGTTTTCCAGTTCAACGGTCAGAGGACACCCCATAGGACAACCGATACAGATAAGTTCTCTCTTTTCCATGGTCTATGCCTCCTCTACCTTTATTGTAATCTTCTTAAGACCGGGATGCAACATCAATTTTTCCTTCTGGAGCTTTATCTCCTCCATCTCTCCGGGCGCCATAACCGGACGTTTCCTGTGCATAACCTGCTCATCATCAAAGTATACGCCGATATAGCAGTTTTTATAAACATTCCCCACACGGAAACGCACGATTTGGGTTTCCTCCATGCGGTCCGGATGGATGGTGCAGGGCACCGTATAGCGCACCCCGTCCACTGCGCTTAACTCTATCTCCTGTCCTGTTCCGGAGCACCTGCCGTCCTTCACATATCTGGCCGCGTTCTTACCTGCCGCCGCTGCCTCCTCTGACACAAAATCCACCAAATCATGGACGTGGAGCACGTTGCCGCAGGCAAATACGCCTTCGATATTGGTTTCCAGGCTTTCGTTCACCACCGGCCCTGATGTGACGCGGTTCATTTTCACGCCCATTCCGTTAGACAATTCATTCTCAGGTATCAGTCCCACGGAAAGAAGCAGGGTGTCACAGGTATAATCCTCCTCAGTTCCCGGTATCGGCTTACCCTTCTCATCCACGGCTGCCAGGGTGATTCCCTCCAGCCGCTCCTTTCCCCGTATGTCAACCACGGTATGGCTCAGCTTCAGCGGAATGCCGTAATCGTCCAGACACTGTACGATATTACGTTTCAGTCCTCCGGAATAAGGCATCAGCTCCGCCACCACCTTCACCCTGGCGCCCTCCAGGGTCATACGCCTGGCCATAATAAGGCCGATGTCTCCGGATCCCAGGATAACCACTTCCCGTCCGGGCATAAAGCCCTCCATATTCACCAGACGCTGGGCCGTGCCTGCGCAGTAAATGCCAGCGGGCCGGTAGCCCGGTATGTTCAGCGCCCCCCTGGAGCGCTCCCTGCATCCCATGGCCAGTATAACCGCCCTGGCCTGTATCTCAAACAGCCCCTCTTCCCTGTTCATGGCCGTGACCACCTTGTCATGGCTGATATCCATGACCATGGTGTTTAGCTTATATTCAATCTTCCTCTCATACACCTGTTCCTCAAACCTGGCAGCGTACTCCGGGCCTGTCAGCTCCTCCTTGAATGTATGGAGGCCGAATCCATTGTGGATGCACTGGTTTAATATGCCTCCCAGTTCCTTATCGCGTTCCAGGATCAGGATACTCTCTATCCCGTTATCCCTGGCCGCTACAGCTGCAGCGAGACCCGCAGGACCGCCGCCGATTATGACAATATCATATTCCCTCATCTTGCGCGCGCCCCTTTCTATATTCTGTCCTTGTTGGTTCCCACTACAAGCTTTGAATCCCCGCCGGCCTTTGTAATCTCCGTCATGGGAAGTCCCAGCTCGCGGTGAAGCAGTTCCATGGATCTGGGCGTGCAGAACCCTGCCTGGCAGCGGCCCATTCCCGCCCTGGTCCTGCGCTTGATGCCGTCCAGGGAACGCGCCCCCAGGGGCCTGTGGATGGCGTCCAGGATTTCTCCCTCTGTGACCATCTCGCAGCGGCAGATGATATTTCCGTAAGCAGGATTCTGTCTGATCAGCTCTGCCTGCTCCTCTTTTGTAAGTGTATCCGGGTCCAGAATTCCCTTGCGGCTGCCGTCAAACTGCGGATTTGGCTCCAGTCCCAGCTTTTCCTTAAGGATTCCGGCCACCATCCTTCCAATGGCAGGACAGCTGGTAAGGCCGGGCGACTCGATTCCCGCGCAGTCTACAAATCCGGGCGCGTCCTCCAGCTCCTTTATAATAAACTCATGGTGATCCTCATGGGCCCTGAGTCCGGCAAAGGATGTGATAACCTGGCGCATGGGAAGGTCTTTTACGTTCATCCCTGCTTTTGCAATCAGTTCATCCAGACCTTCCCTGGTGGTGGCTGTGGCCTCTTTGTCCTCAATGTCAATGGCTGTGGGCCCCACAATCAGGTTGCCATGTACTGTAGGCGATACCAGGACGCCCTTTCCATACTTTCCCGGAAGGGCGAATATGGTATGGCTCACATGATTTCCTGCGCTCTTATCTAACAGACAGTAATCTCCCCTTCTGGGGGTTATGTGTATCTTTGTTCCGCTGACCATGTTGTGGAACTTATCGGCATGGACTCCTGCCGCGTTGACCACACAGCGGGTCTCATACACACCCTGGTTTGTTTCCAGAGCCCATCCGCCCTCTATCCTGCGGATATCTGTCACCTCAGTATTAAATTTAAAGTCCACGCCGTTGGTATAGGCATTTTCCGCCAGCGCAATGTTCAGATTAAAGGGACATACGATGCCTGCCGTAGGTGCATAGAGAACGCCTGCCGCCTCATCTGCCAGATTGGGCTCCATTTCCTTGATTCTCGCCTTATCCGTGATGATTTCCAAATCCTTTACACCGTTCTTAACTCCCCGCTCATACAGAGCTCTCAGATCCGGCAGAGACTCCTCGTCCAGACATACCACAAAGGATCCGCAGGGATTAAAGGGAAAATCCAGCTCCTTTGCCAGTTCAGGCATGATCTGGTTTCCTTCCACATTCAGCCTGGCCATCAGCGAGCCTTCGGCCGCGTCATATCCGGCATGGACAATGGCACTGTTGGCCTTGGACGTGCCGCAGCACACATCCTCCTCCCGTTCCAGGACACAGGCATTCACCTTATACCGCGACAGCTCCCTGGCAGATGCAGCGCCGGACACGCCGGCCCCGATTATTATTACGTCATACATATGTTTTGTTCCCTTCCTTCTTTTTTTATGAAAATGCCGGTTCCTCCCGGCATCTTCCTGCCGCCGCCCTCACCGGGCCGGCCTTTTATCTTAAATCCGCCGGCCTGGTTTAAAACAGCCAGCCGGGCGGCCAACATTCAGCCCCGAAGGGTTAAAAAAGCGGAGCAAACAAGGCGTGTTTCCACACCCATTTGCTCCGCTCTGTTCTCACGCAATCAATATTCAGTTCATACTAAACATTACATCCACGGAATTGCCTGATACAGTAACGCTGCCACTACTGCACCCACAACCGGCCCGATGATGACAACCGGTGCATAGCCCCAGTTGGAATCGCCTTTGCCCTTAATCGGCAGGACAGCATGTGCAAGACGTGGTCCCAGGTCACGTGCCGGATTGATGGCATAACCGGTCAGACCGCCCAGAGACATACCAATGGATACGATAATTCCAAATACAAGCAGTTTATCCACGCCTGGTGCAATGCCGGATACCTGGCCGATGCCTTTGATTGCAAATACAAGCACGAATGTTCCCACTGCCTCGCTTAAAATGTTGCGTCCCATGTTAGGAACGGATGGTCCTGTACAGAAGGTTCCCAGCTTGGTTGCCGCTGACTCGGTTGCGTCATACTGGTCCTTAAACAGAAGGTATACAATGACAGCGCCCACAAAAGCACCGGCAAACTGTGCCACAATGTATCCGGGAACAAGTCCCCATGACATACTTCCATCCACTGCCAGGGCAATGGTCAGCGCCGGATTAAAATGCGCGCCGGATGCAGCGCCGAAGATGAACGCGGGCAGCATAACCGCAAGGCCCCATGCAAAGGTAATCTGGATGGAACCAGCCCCCTTCATGCCTGATTTGTTGAGCGTCACGTTTGCTACAACGCCGTCACCTAAGATGATCAGTATCATGGTCCCCAAAAACTCTGCAATATATGGTAACATATAATAACCCCCTTATCTGTATGGCATGGCTCCGGCCCCTGTGCCAAGGGGCGCCGGAGGCCGGGCAGCCATGCTGAATCACATTGTTTCATACCCATATCTGATTAATCTTCTTTTGCCCATCCGTAAGAGCATTTCACGGCCTTGTTCCAGCCGGTCACCATCTCTGTCCTCTTCTCCTCTGAAATCTCCGGAGTAAAGGTGCGGTCGATGGCCCAGTTCTTGATAACCTCTTCCTTGTTTGCCCAGTATCCAACTGCCAGACCTGCCAGATAGGCGGCGCCCATGGCAGTGGTCTCCACGCACTGCGGACGGTTCACCGGAGCATTGATAATGTCTGCCTGGGTCTGCATCAGATAGTTGTTTGCGCTTGCTCCGCCGTCCACCTTAAGGGCTGCCAGCTCAATGCCGGAATCCGCCTTCATGGCCTGGAGCACGTCGTTGGTCTGATAGCACAGGGAATCCAGCGTAGCCCGGATAATGTGATACTTGTTGACGCCGCGGGTGATGCCCACAATCGTGCCTCTGGCGTACTGGTCCCAGTGGGGGGCGCCCAGTCCTGTAAAGGCGGGAACCACATAACAGCCGTTGGTGTCCTTTACCTTCTTGGCCATATACTCGGAATCAGGCGAGGAATCTATAATCCTCATCTCGTCCCTCAGCCACTGGATGGCGGCGCCGGCAACGAAGATGGAACCTTCCAGAGCATAATTTACTTTGCCGTCCAGGCCCCAGGCAATGGTGGTAACCAGGCCGTTCTTGGAGAATACCGGCTTCTCACCTGTGTTCATCAGCATAAAGCAGCCGGTTCCGTATGTATTCTTTGCCTCGCCCGCATTGAAACAGGTCTGGCCGAAAAGCGCTGCCTGCTGGTCGCCTGCCGCCCCGCCGATGGGGATTGGGCCGCCAAAGAACTGCGGATCGGATTCACCGTATACGAAACTGGATGGTTTTGCTTCCGGAAGCATGCACTTCGGAATGTTTAACTCGGCCAGAATCTCATCATCCCACTCTAATGTATTGATGTTGAACAGCATGGTGCGTGATGCGTTGGAATAATCGGTTACATGTACTCTTCCCTTGGTCAGCTTCCAGATCAGCCATGTCTCCACGGTTCCGAACAGCAGCTCCCCTTTTTCTGCGCGTTCCCTGACTCCTTCCACATTTTCAAGTATCCATCTCAGCTTTGTTCCTGAGAAATAAGCGTCAATCACAAGTCCTGTCTTGGCACGGAAGGTATCGACCAATCCTTTCTCCTTCAGTGTATCGCAGTACTCGGAGGTCCTGCGGCATTGCCACACGATTGCATGGTATACGGGCTCCCCAGTCTCCTTATCCCATACAATGGTGGTCTCACGCTGGTTGGTGATGCCGATGGCCGCGATATCCTCTGCGGTTGCCCCGATTTTGGACATAGCCTCCACTGCAACGCCTAACTGTGTGGACCAGATTTCATTGGCATCATGCTCTACCCAACCTGGCTTCGGGAAGTACTGGGTAAATTCCTTCTGAGCAACACTGCACATTTCCCCCTTTTCATTGAACAGGATACACCTGTTGCTTGTCGTACCCGAATCCAGTGCCATTACATACTTTGCCATAAAAAACCCTCCTTCTTGTTGTTCTGATACATACCATATGTATCATTTATACATAAACCCATTCTCCTTCCCCAGGAGAGCGGACTTAAGTTTCTAATTTCACATCAGCCATACTTTCTGATTCGTTGTGGATACGGATATGGCCCCGGCTGACAGGGCGGCCATCACGTCCTCCTTGTCTGATATAAGTCCCCCCGCTATGACAGGCACCTTCACCAGTCTGCACACCCTGCGTATCACCTTGGGCATGAGTCCCGGCAGTATCTCTATGATGTCGGGCCTGGCCACGCTCATCTGTTTCTCGATGTTTTCAAAAGCCATGGAATCCAATACAAAGACCCGCAGCGTGGTATACAAGGACAGCTCTCTGGCCCGTTTTATCAGGGCCGGCTTTGTTGAGATGATTCCGTCCGCACTGGTATTATTCCTGATGAAATCTACAGCAACCTCCTTGCTGCTGAGTCCTGTTATCAGGTCAATATGTACCATGGCCACTTTGTCTGACGCTTTAATCTGTTCGACGATGGTGCTGATATTGCAGATATCCCCAAAAAGGATGAACACCACCTTAATCTCATCTCTCTGGCAGCAGGCGTCAAGACCCTCCATGTCCTTCACCGCTGCTATGACCGGATTGGCTTCAATCAGGTCATATAATTTCTGGTTCATCGGTATCCCCCCTCACATAATTTCACCACTAAAAAGAGCATAGTTCTAAATCAACATTTCTGTCGTTTCACTATGCTCTCATCATCTCAGCAACTTTATTCGTCTGTCTTTATCTGTTTTCAATATAGCACATTGCACATACAAATTCAATAGAGGATTTTCTTTTCTCACATAATGTACAATTTTTTATCAATTTGAGCACTTTTTTCGTTAGTATTTAACAAGTTTTTAATGGAGTTTTACCATTTTTTAGTTATTATTTTAACAAAGTGACGATTTCGTCTATGGTCTTGCTTCCCATCACAATCCTGCTGTCATTTAGAATCATCATAGGCACCCGCTTAATATCATATTGGGCTACCAGGTCCTCATAAAGGGCCGCGTCAATCATTTCAGCCTCAATATTCGGATTCAGGAACGCAATCTGCTGGCAGGCTGTCACTACCAAAGGACAGTGATGGCAGGCAAGGGACACGCAGATCTTGATATTTGTCTTTTTGTCCAGCCGTTGGATTTTCTTTCTGGTACCCTTCGCCACCTCCTGTCCCGGCCCTGCCAGGTTATAGACAGCCAGCACAAAGGAGTTGATTTCCCTGCCTCCCGGCACCCCGTGAAACGCAGCCCGTCCGTAGGCCCCGTCCTTATACAGTCCTGTTACGGGCAGCCACGCCGTATTCAGTTCCGGCACCTGGTCCGCCTCATCCGGTCCGTATAACTCCAGCTCAAGGTTAGGACTTACAGAGACGACTGCCCTGAGAAAGGAGGCCATCTCCCGGTCCTTTTCCCCGGACAGATCCACCACTGCCCTGATTGTCACTCTTTTCTCCATTCTGCCGAAGATACCGGCCAGCTGCGTCTTAAGCCCCTGGTCCACCAGACTGCTTTCTTCGGGAATCGTATTTAAATCAATCGTAACATCCACCTCCCTACAGCATTCCCACCAAATCCAGGCTGGGTGTCAGCGTCTCTTCTCCCGGTTTCCACTTTGCAGGACATACCTGATCTCCATGTTCCTCCACAAACCGGGCAGCCTGAACCTTGCGCAGCAGCTCCTGGGCGTTCCGGCCGATTCCCATGTCATGAATCTCATACGCCTTAATCTTACCTTCCGGATTCAGGATAAAGGTTCCCCGAAATGCCTGGCCGGCTTCCTCATCCAGCACGCCGAACTCCCTGGCCAGCTTCCCCGCCGGGTCTCCCAGCATGGGATACTGTATTTTTTTGATGGTATCCGAGGCATCCGCCCATGCCTTATGGACAAAATGGGTATCCTCCGACACCGAGTAAATTTCACACCCGGCTTCCTTGAATTCCTCATAAAAATCAGCCAGGTCCCCTAACTCCGTGGGACACACAAAGGTAAAATCAGCCGGGTAGAAAAAAAATACAGACCAGTGCCCCAGGGTGTCCTCCCTGGTCACATCCATGAACTTCCCCTGATAAAACGCCTGTACCTTAAATTCCCCGATGGTCCTGTTAATCAGATTCCCCATAAAAATGCTCCTTTCTCCAATTGTTGAGACAACAACTCCGGTTTATCCGTAAATATACTGACTTTTCTGAGTATCAGTTTGATTGTAGCACAAGTTTTTGGAGAGGACAAGGGGGTGTCAGCGCCCCCTTCGCATCTGCCGCACCAGCTTCTTTGTTTCTTTGTCCACGCGGAAGGACTCTGTGATTTTCTGGAGCGCTTTATTGTAGGTCCAGTCGTCCAGGCTGCTCTGCTTCAGATATTCCATTACCTGGTCCGGGAATTTGACGAAATAGACGGAGACAGCCCAGGCCACGGCCATTTTGGCATAGTAACCCGGATGACGGACGCGGTCCAGCAGTTTTAGGGCGCGGTCCAGATAGTCCTGGTCTGTGTAATGGGATAACAGCATGACGGTTCCGAAACGCAGGTCGTATTCCCTGCCGGATTGGAAATAAGGCTGGATGAACTGCCAGACCTCTTCCCTGTAACGGCCGGTGATTTTAAGGGAGCCGCAGAATATATCGCACACTGCCCAGTTATTGATGGCCGGGACAAAGGCGGTTACGTATTCCCCGGCCATGTCCCAGTCACGGCAGCCTCCGCAGATACACAGCCCCCAGATTATCATTTCGTCGTAGAGAACGCCGTCTGCTCCCTGGCCCTTTTCCTTCCAGGCACACGATACCTCTTTTATGTACTCCTGCCATCCGCTTTTTTTCAGGTCTTTCGCGATACCACGGAGTTCCGGCGTGCGCACTCCCATGATGCCGGTGATTCCCGGCAGAAGCCGGCTGTGGAATTCCCGGTATTCCGGGTCTGACAGCTCTTCCAGTTTTTTTCTTACGGTTTCACGTATGGTTGGTTTATCTGGCATATTAATCTCCTGGTTTAAATGATAATGGTTTGCTGGCTCAGAGCGTGTCTGAGCAGTTCCTGCCGACACGCTTTAGAGAAGAAATTCACTGAGTACAAAGTTGCTTACATCCATTCCCCACTCGGTCAGGGATATCCAGACACCCTCGCGCTTTAAAAGTCCGTCCCCAATGAGACGCTCTATTACAGGCCCGTATACGCCTTCTATTTTGACCCCGAACATGGATACGAAGTCTATCTCTGATATGCCCTTTGTCATGCGAAGCCCCAGGAACATGAATTCCTCCATCTGGGCTTCCCTGGTCAGCTCCTCCACAGGGCCTCTGAGAAGGGCAAGGGCTGAGGATCCGCCTTCTTCGGAAAAATCCAGGTGCAGATAGGTGTCCAAATCCCGTTCATTGGAAAAACGTGTTCCGTTTATGCAGGAGGATGCTCCCAGACCCAGGCCCAGATAAGGTACTTCCCTCCAGTAACCGGTGTTGTGCAGGCACTCCCTGCCGGGCTTGGCGTAATTGGATATCTCGTAACGGCCATACCCCTGCTCAGCCAGAAAGGTCCTGGTAAAATGATAGATGCGGTTCTCTGTGTCCTCGTCCGGAAGGGCGGGATAAAGGGCCGCTCTTTTTCTGGGAAGAGGAGCCTGCTCTGTTTGGCCGCCGCCCCGCGGGTGCAGAAAACAGACATCATCTGTTTTAAGGCCGGTCTCCTCCCCTTCCCTCTTTCCGTAACGGTCCCAGAAGGGTGTTCCCTCCTCCACAATAAGGCTGTATGCGGATATGTGCTCCGGTTTCAGCATGGTCACCTTCTTAAGGGTATTCTTCCAGCTCTCCAGTGTCTGGCCCGGAATGCTGCTCATCAGGTCCACATTCACGTTGGTGAATCCGGCCATGCGGGCGCACTGGTAGCTTTTCAGGAATTCCTCAAAGGTATGGATTCTCCCCAGGTCCTTAAGTTCCTGATTGTCCGCGGACTGAAGGCCGATGCTCAGCCGGTTGATTCCCGCCGCACGGTAGATGTGAAGCTTGTTCTGAAGCAGGGTGCCGGGATTGACCTCTATGGTAATCTCCGCATCTCCCGCTATGTCAAAATTCCGGTTTAAAGCCTGCATGATATCCCTGATAAGACATGGTTCCATAACAGAAGGAGTGCCTCCTCCTATGAACACGGTCTTAACCTGGTATTCACGGCAGCAGGCACCCTGGACTTCTATTTCCCGGATCAGTTGTTCGGTATAAGCCTCATGAACAGACGCCAGCGCCCTGAAGGACAGGAAATCGCAGTAAAGACATTTCCTGGCGCAAAAGGGCACATGGATGTACAGCTCCAGGGGCTTTCTCTGTAAGTTTGTCATCTTATGATTTATCCCACCTATTTATTCGTCATCCAGCTTCAGCACACTCATAAATGCCTTCTGCGGAATCTCTACATTTCCAATCTGGCGCATACGTTTCTTGCCCTCCTTCTGCTTCTCAAGGAGTTTTCTCTTACGGCTGATATCACCGCCGTAGCACTTGGCCAGCACGTCCTTGCGCACAGCCTTCACCGTTTCCCTGGCAATGATCTTGCCGCCGATAGCTGCCTGAATCGGTATCTCAAACAGATGTCTTGGAATCTCATCCTTCAGCTTCTCGCACATCTTTCTTCCCCGTTCATAGGCGGAATCCGCATGTACAATAAAGGACAGGGCATCCACCTCTTCACGGTTCACCAGGATGTCCAGCTTCACCAGGCTGGAACGCTCATACCCCTTTAACTCATAGTCAAAGGAAGCGTATCCCCTGGAGCGGGACTTAAGGGCATCGAAGAAATCATAGATGATTTCATTTAAGGGAAGCTCATATTTCAGAAGGGCGCGGGTCGTTTCGATATATTCCATACCCAGGTAATTGCCCCTGCGCTCCTGGCAGAGCGTCATAATTGAACCTACAAATTCCGTGGTTACCATGATTTCCGCACTGACAATCGGCTCCTCCATGTACTCGATTTCCGTAGGATCTGGAAGGTTGGACGGATTGGTCAGCTCCATCATCTCGCCCGTGGTTTTATGCACCCGGTACACAACGCCCGGGGCCGTTGTCACCAGGTCCAGGTTGTATTCACGTTCCAGACGTTCTTCTATGATTTCCAGGTGCAGTAGTCCCAGAAAACCGCAGCGGAATCCAAAGCCCAGGGCAATGGATGTCTCCGGCTCGTAGAACAGGGAGGCATCGTTGAGCTGCAGCTTCTCCAGTGCGTCCCTTAAGTCATTGTACTTGGCGCCATCCGCCGGATAAAGACCGCAGTATACCATGGGAGTGACCTTTTTATAACCGGGAAGGGGAGATGCGCAGGGGTTGTCCCTGGAAGTCACCGTATCGCCCACACGGGTATCCCGCACATTCTTGATGCTGGCCGTGATATAGCCTACCATACCGGCTCGCAGCTCCTCGCAGGGAATGAACTGGCCTGCGCCGAAATACCCCACCTCCACCACATCCTCCTCGGATCCGGTGGCCATCATACGGATGGGGGTCCCTCTTTTTACGGTACCCTCCATGATACGGCAGAATATAATAACTCCCTTGTAGGAATCGTAGGTGGAATCAAAGATAAGGGCCTTTAAAGGCGCCTGCGGATCTCCCTTGGGAGCAGGTATCTTGTGGACTATGGCTTCCAGCACTTCTTCTATATTAACGCCTGTTTTTGCTGAAATATGTGGGGCGTCGCTGGCATCCAGGCCAATGACGTCCTCGATTTCCGCTGCCACCCGCTCCGGCTCCGCGCTGGGTAGGTCGATTTTATTGATAACCGGAAACACATCCAGGTCATGATCCAGGGCCAGGTATACGTTGGCCAGGGTCTGGGCCTCGATTCCCTGGGAGGCGTCCACCACCAGTATGGCGCCGTCGCAGGCAGCCAGGCTTCGTGATACCTCGTAGTTAAAATCCACATGTCCCGGCGTGTCTATCAGGTTGAAAATGTACTCGTTTCCATCCTGGGCCTTGTATACGGTACGGACTGCCTGGGACTTGATGGTGATTCCCCGCTCCCGTTCCAGGTCCATATTATCCAGTACCTGCTCCTGCATCTCACGGCTGGTGAGAAGTCCTGTTTTCTCAATAATACGGTCAGCCAGGGTGGACTTGCCGTGGTCAATGTGTGCTATAATGCAAAAATTGCGAATTTTACTCTGGTCAACTGTTGGCATGCTTTATCCTCTTTCTGTGGTATTTCTTCACCGGAAACTTGCGTGCATCCATATGGAAAACGCTTCCGTTCGCTTACTGAATTATACTATCTTTTCTATTTCCTTGCAACACCATATCCAAAAGTTCTGACAGGGGCTCCATGGCGTTTAACGCCTCCTCATACGTGTTTGTCTGAGCCCCCACCTCGATCAGGCTGGACTTGGGGCGCAGGTGTTCATTGTACCGGAGGCCCTTAAGGTATATCTTGCGGGTAAAGCCGGGATAATAGGCGGCGGCTCCCAGCTGCATCTGGAGGCTGAATGCCAGGTTATCCTCCCGGTACGGATTCTGCAGGTACTCAATGGGGCCCTCCGGTGTCTGGCTCAGCCCGTTAAAGAACATAATCTGCGCCGTATCCCTGCCGTCCACCTGGGTGACCAGATGCAGGTTCTCCCCCACCCCGTCCCTGTGGATATCTAACACCACCTCGATGGAAGGATTCTGCTGCAGTATGTTGGTGATTCCGTCCAGGGCATAATTATAAGCCTTGCTCCGGTCCAGCTGGCCGTTTTTCAAGTCATAAACCGATGTGTCGTGGTATACATTGTAACCCTTGGCTTCCAGAAGCCGGGTCAGGTAATCCCCCACGCCCACCACGGTCTGTCCCGGGCCGGAATCCTTATAGGCTTCCTGGGAATGGGTGTGGTAGATAAGTATCTGGGGCTTGGAATCATCCCCCTTCATGGTCATGTCACGGCTCAGCAGATCCTTGGCATTCATCAGGTCACGGCCCGCCGTGGTGGAGGTGTGGACACTGTAAAAATGTTTTATGAGGAAATCGTAATCCATCAGCTGTTCCAACACATATGTATTGCCGGTAATGGGGCGCTCCAGTGTCCCCGTTATGGTCTCCAGGGACTGGTTTGGCCCCTGGTATCCGGATGCCGTACCTCCCGCGCCGGCTGCCAGGTCCTGGCTGCTTTCTGTTTTGGCGCCACCCGCACCGCCAGCTCCTCCGCCCCGGACAGTTTCCCCTCCCTGAGCAGTTCCTCCTGCGCCCGCAGCGGCTTCCCCTGAGGCCAGGACTCCCGGTTCCTCCAGTGTCTGCTGGCCGGATTCCTCATTGCCGTACCAGGCAAGATACTGGTGTTCTTCATAAAATGTTTTAACCGCGTTGTATTTACGGTAAGCAGGATCCGGGTCATTGATAGCCCCGGTGCTTCCCCAGGCATCCGGCCATGAGCCTGACATCCCGGCATTTTCTGCGGGATGGGCCTGGTTCCATATGGCTTCCACCAGCCATTGACCGCCTGCGCATATCATATCTTTGTAATCACTCTTTGTTATGCTTCCGGCGGCCCGGCTGATATACCGGCCGCACAGGAGCATAAGCAGTATAAGGACCGTGCCGGTCAGAAACCGGCGCATGAGCCGGTCCACGCCTCCACGTCTTATTCTCATCAATTCATTCACCTGTCATCATACTATTATTATGATATGCAGGAACGTGGAGGATATTGCTTGTTTCGTAACCTTACGGAAAAACAGCCTGATGGATGCCCTCGGATATGGTAAAGCTTAACTGCTTCACGGACTGGTCAATGTCCGGAGGAGTGACATAAAGAGGACCGAATTCCGGCTCCAGTAACTCCCGTATAAGCTGGTACTGTCCGTCCGGGTCCATTTCCTCGATCCAGCTCCCGGTTCCCCTGGTACCCTCATTTTCCGCCAGCACCCCCACAAGGGCGGAGACGGTATCGTGAACAATGGCCGCCGCCCCCACCACGGTGGGAACCCCAATGGCCATCACCGGCACTCCCAAGCTTTCCTTTGTCAGGCTGTGGCGGTGATTTCCAACCCCGGAGCCCGGGTGGATTCCCGTATCCGTAAGCTGGATTGTGGTTCCCAGACGCCGCACGCTCCTGGCTGCCAGGGCGTCAATGGCAATTATCAGGTCAGGATGGGTTTCATGTATGATTCCCTTTAAAATCTCTGCCGTCTCCATGCCGGTCTGCGCCATGACTCCGGGCGCTATGCCGCTGATAGCAGGAAGTTTCCTGTCTTTCAGGAAGGTGTTTCCGTACTGTCCGTCCAGATGCCTTGTTACCTGCAGGTTATCCAGTACCCGGGGACCCAGGGAATCCGGGGTGACGGAATCATTTCCCAGCCCTACCACCAGGACCGAGGGCAAATCCTCCTCCCTGTACCCAATCATCTCCGCCATAAGCCTGCGTATCTGATGCGCCAGTTCTTCCGATATCTCACTGTGGTAATCGTCATCCGCCTTGGACAGCCGGTCTGCCTCCAGAGTAAGGTAGGTACCTCTGGGCTTTCCCATTGATTTGGCTCCCTGTTCATTCAGTATTTTTACCTCTGTCAGTTTTAAGCCGCTCTTTTGGTGATGCCATTCCTTCAGCCGGACTCCGGATACGTCTCCTCCTTCGCCCATGGAACTCTCACGCTGCTCCAGCGCCAGATCCGTTCTCACCTGGAATGTACCGGCCGCAGCCTCATTGACAGCGTTTACAGCTGCATTTTCCTCCATATTCATCCACCTCACATATCATTCTCCCATCAGTTTCTGCGATTATGGCCGGAAATATGTATGATTGGATTTGAAAGAGTCTGTTTTCGATTGGGGATATGATTGCAGCAGAAAAATCCCATGTCAAATGTCATGTCAAATTTCTTCAAAAATTCGCCAAATATGACTTGACATTCCGGGTCAGATTAGCTAGAATACAATAGTATGTTTACATTGAACTGTCCGTGTCCAGGCTTTGATGGAAAACACAAAGATTATAATATGAAGAACGGAGGTGTATTTCATTGGCTAACATTAAATCTGCAAAGAAGAGAATCTTAGTAAACGAAACTAAGGCTGCAAGAAACAAGGCGATCAGATCCAAGGTTAAAACTGCAATCAAGAAGGTTGACGCTGCTGTTGCTGCTGGGGACAAGGCTGCTGCCCAGGCTGCACTGCTGGCTGCTACCACTGAGATTGACAAGGCTGCTACCAAGGGAGTATATCACAAGAATAATGCTTCCCGCAAGGTATCCCGCTTATCCAAGGCTGTTAATTCCATCGCTTAATTTATAGAGATATTCATTGTTAAGGAATTTCAGACACTCTTCCTTCCGGCCCAACCCACCGGGAGGATTTTTTTTGCTTTAAATACAGCTCTGACTCCCCATTTTATACAGTGCATAAAATGAGGATTCCGGCCCATACTATCATCGAGGTGATAGATATGGCATCCTATGTTTCCCCGAAAATTCGGGACAAATTTGAAACCCTTTCCGTTGACTTAAAAAACTGCATTCTGGAGCGCAATGTACACCTGGAAACATTGCAGGACCTGATTAAGGTTCTGGATGAAATCGTGAAAGAGGGAAGCTGACAGCATCCAAAGGAGGCAGAATCATGAATCGTACCATGAATGAGGATACAGCGGAAAACAGGGACTGTTCCAACGATACGGACCATGTGAAGAAGGACAAGGGCGCTTATGCAGAGCCCCTGCCGGAATCTTTCAGGCCGCGCCGTGACGGCCCTGGCGGAGAGTAAGGCTTTAAGAGGGAAAAATCCCAGACAGATAAGCGGCTGCCTGCTTTGGCTGCCTGCGTTTCCTGCCTGGGATTTTTCACATTTTATTCCGGATACCGGTTTTACATATTGGCACAAACCTATTATTTCACATACTTAATATAGGTCAGAGCTGCTTCCAGACATCCTTCCACGCCTGCCAGTCCGCTGTTGAGGCAGATATCATATGCATCCATATCACCCCACTGGGTGGTGGAATAATATTCATGATATGCCTTGCGCCTCTTGTCCACTGCCAGGATGCTGGCCTTGGCCTCCTCTCTGGTGAGTCCGGGATTCAGGGACATGATACGGTTAATACGGTTTTCCATATCTGAGAATACAAAGATATTAACAGCGTCCGGAAGTATGGCATCTGCACAGCGCCCCACAATAACGCACGGCCCCTTGTCGTTCAGGTTGCGGATGACGGTTGCCTGGGCCGCATAAATGCGCTGGGTCATGGCAATCTGGTAGTCCGGCGGAACCTGCCGCGGTGAATAATTATCAAAATCCGGGTCCACCTCATCGTTGGCCTCTAATACGGAAGTCTCAATATTTCCTTCTTTCGCAATCATGGCTATCAATTCCTTATCATAAAAAGGAATTCCCAATCTCCGAGCCAGTTTTTCGCCAATCTCCCGTCCTCCGCTGCCGTACTCGCGGCTGATTGTAATTGCTCTGTTCATAACCATACCTCCTCATATCCCATTTTCATATTCTATGTCAGTAACCGGCTGCGGTCCTTACATATTCTCCTCGTCGTAGCGGGCTCTGATACCGCCGATAAACTTAGGTCTGGTCCTGGCGCATACCACATGGGCGCTTCCTATCTCTTTTGTCTTTATCCGCACAGGGACTGCCACGTCCTTCATATGCATGCCGATGAGGGTATCCCCGATATCAATTCCCGCATGGGCCTTGATGTGCTCCACTGCCACGGGGTGTTCCAGAGTGGCATACGCAGCCGTGGCAAAAGAACCTCCGGCCTTTAGCTGGGGAACCACATTCACCGGTTCATAGCCGTAAGCCTGAGCTGCCTCTGCCTCCAGAATCAGGGCACGGTTTAAATGTTCGCAGCACTGGGCAGCCAGATAGATTCCCTTTGGCTTTAGTTCCTGGTAAAGAGCCGTATACACAGCCATCCCTATCTCCGCGCTTGAGTGGGATCCAATCTTGAAGCTGTCTATCTCGCTGGATGAACAGCCCACCACCAGAATCTGTCCCGGCTTCAGACGGGCCGCCTCCATAAGCTCCTCCAGCACCTGCCTGGCCTGAGCCTTTAAATCTTCCAGTTCAATTGTCTCCATCATATCCATCGCCTTCATTCCTCTTTTTTTTATTCATATTTGTTTGCTATGAGCAGTTCCACCGCCAGCCGGTCCTGCAGCTTTCCGGTCTTAACGCCTTCCTCTGCATCCACACAGAGATTCACATAGGACAGGATCTGTTCCCTGGTAAATGTCTTGGCCTGCAGCATGATTTTTCCCACCACAAAGGGCTGAAGCTTAAGCCTGGACGCTATGGTGCTTTTATCCATCCCCTTTCCCATCAGGTCCTTGACCTGAAGGATTTGATTAAACTGCCTTGCTATCAGAAAAAGGATGCGCATGGGCGGTTCCTTCAGTGTCAGAAGATCCTCATAGAGGTCCATGGCCTTGCGGGTCTGGCGTGCCGCTATGGCTGTTATCATGTCAAATATTTTATTGGTTACCTGGGTGGTGCAGATGGTCTCCACGTCCTCATCCGTAATCACCTCGCGGCCCAGAGTATAGCTTATAAGCTTTTCCAGCTCCGAGCTGATGTTCTCCATGTCATCCCCAGCCTTGCTCAGAAAGAATTCCATGGTGCGGCCGGTAATCTTCCTGCCGTTTTTAGACAGGATGCCTGCCGCCCATCTGGCAAGCTGGGCCGGTTCCTGATGGCTCAGTTCCGCCGCATAGCCGTATTTCTTCACTGCCTTATATAGTCTGCTCCTCTTGTCCACTTCCGATTCCACAAAAACAAGACAGGTGGATTCAGGGATTCCTCCCATATACTCCGTCAGCTCGTCCGCTCCTGCCCCGCCTTTAAAGAATCCGCTGTCCTCCATCAGTATAAGGCGCTTCTCCGCAAAAAAAGGCATGGTGTCCGCAAGGCCGATGATTTCGTTTACATTCATCCCTTTGCCTTCAAAATAATTATAATTCATGGTATCCCCGTCGGTAAGGGCTTCTCTCAGACGGCTCTTATAACTTTTCTTTAAGAAGGCCTCTTCACCGAACAGAAGGTATACAGGCTTAAATGTACGGTCTTTTATGTCCTGATTCAATGTCTGCATGTAAAGGTCGTCCTTCCATATCCCGTCAATTGGCTGATGTTTTCCAATTTCAGTATAACACAGGGCAAGGTGATTTGTCACTAGAGCATGTTTGAAAAGTGGTGCTTAAGTGTCTGAAAAGCGCTGCCCAAGTGTTTGAAACGTCCTGATTAAGGTTCAAAGTTTCCTTGTTCATCTCCCGGATTTATAGTAGACTGTAATCATGGAACATATATATGGTGTAAGGAATCATGTTCATGCAAAAAACAGGAGGCAAGAGGAAACCATGGGGGAACAAAACTTAATACTGAAAAGGAAGCTTATCGTTCAGTCCTTCCTGCCGCTGTTCATTTTTATTTTTATCAGATACTTTGATTACAGGATGATATCATCCATATGCCATTTCATCCGTGAATTGATGCAGAGGAATTTCAGTGTCATGAACCGGATATGGGACCATCCATACCTGGGTCCATTTATCGCTGCATTCATTTCACTGGCATGCTCCCTTTACGGCATAACCGCCATGTGGCAGTTTAAGAGCATGCAGATGTCCGGATTTGTGGATGCAGGCGAAGAAATCGTGATTGAAGAAGAGATAACGGATTCCGGAATCACATTTTTCATGACCTTTGTGCTGCCTCTTTTGCTGGACGATGTGGAAACCTTAAGGGGCTTCATCATTTTTACCGGTATTTTAGGGCTGGTCATCCGTTTGATGTGGACCACCCATTTATATTATCAAAACCCCATATTGACTCTGTTGGGCTACAGGATATATAAATTCCGCTTCCTCAATCCTGTCATGGACGGCTGCCGGGATAAAACCATGATTGCAGTGTGCAGAACAGGCATTGCAGAGAAAAAAATAGTGAAATGGAAATATATATCGGATGATGTCTGCCTGATGTACAATAAAAACTGAAACAGCGGAGAAACATACAATGGAAAACAAAAGAGAACACAGCACGAACCATGCTACCCCAAAAACGCCAAAGGAAATAATTGTAAATTCATTAACAGAACTGTTTGCGGATGATGAATTTGGGTTTGATATGTTTATCATGCTGAAAACCGGGGAGCCCCCCATGAAGCATTTCGCTTTTTATGAGGGACCCACTGGCAGGGAACATGATTTTAAGCTCAAAGTCCAAAACTCCATCGTCAAGAGTATCAGAGATCTGTTTCTTGATGAGGAGGCTGAATATGCAATGGCGGAACAGGCAGGGGGCAATCAGAATATTTTTTACATCATAAAACAGAATGACGATTATAAGCCGTTTGAACTTCTGAATACCCCGGAAAAGCAAATGGGTCCTTTCTTCATGGATGACAGGGACAAGGCCGATGCAATACTCTTCCGCTTCAGAAGGGGCGTTCACAGCATCTGGGCTTACCAGTATATACTTCCCGCCACCATTCCCAATAAGAAAAACCAGCACTTTTTTGCCCGGATATTAGATACGGAACAGACTGATTGTTTTGTGGAAATGCCGGAACAGCTCTTTGTAATCACAAGAAAAGTAGATCTGCTCGTCATGGATGACAAAATCATCACCAAAGATATAGGCCTGATGCAAAGACATTTCGGGTTCAATGACTTCATCAAGGCATCAGCCAAAAAAGCGGTGTCTGATATTTCAGATATCCGTCTGGTGACTAATTGTGAAAAATTAACGGCATATATCGAGCGGAACCAGACTAAATATTCCCGCAAGATGATGCGGATTAAACACTACCATGTGGTGGAAAAGACAGCGGAGGAACTGATACAGATAATCAATACAGTCCCCCGCTGGCAGGGAGTATTTGATATCCGTGACGGACAGATTTATCTGAGGACCTTTAGGGATGTGGAAAACCTGATTGATTTATTCGATGAAAGATATACGGTTTCGCTGGTGACGGGGGATGAATTTGATACGGATGTAAAAAGGCTGGCTGCTCCGGGAGGGATGGGAGGGGCGGATTAAAACACATGAAAATATGCATGGAAACATTCCGGCAGCCTTTGAGATATGTGTTTTGGAAATAGCCTATGGGAGATACGAAAAAACACTGGAAAATCATGATTGACAGACGAACTGAAATTGGCTTATAATAAAGGTACAAAAAAGGCAGTTCACTCCAGTGAGTGGCTTCCAAAATATTTTATGTATCTATAAAAATAGTCACATTTGCTTTGGGAGGCGGGTGACTATTTTTTTGTACCTATAATCATAACGATAAGTACCCCAAACGCTATCATTAAAGAAAGTGCCTCATATGTACTCATGTTACACCACCTCCTTTCGGAGATGGAAGTCACCCAGCAGTAGGAACTGCCTGTACTAATTATACAAAAAAGCAATGTCACTGCATAGGGCATAATTAAAAAGAGGCGCTTGTATACCTTTTAAAATTATAGTAAAACTCTATATACAAAATATAAGTGGAGATTTGACGAATGACTAACCGAAATCATACTACCTAACATCCTTTTCGTCAGCCACGGCAATATGCTACGAAGCATTCCAATAGGATTGAGTGTATACGAAAGTAAATGCAAGAAAAGCGCTGAAAAATCATGATTGACAGATAAACTAAATTTAGTTTATAATAAAGGTACAAAAAAGGCAGTTCACTCCAGTGAGTGGCTTCCAAAGAATTTTAACTCAAAAAATAGTCACATTTGCTTTGGAGGGCGGGTGACTATTTTTTTGTACCTATAATCATAACGATAAGTACCCCAAACGCAATCATTAAAGAAAGTGTCTCATATGTACTCATGTTATACCACCCCCTTTCGGAGATGGAAGTCACCCAGCAGTAGGAACTGCCTGCTTCTATTATATAAGAGGTAAACGGGCTGTAAATAGGAAAATAAAAAAGAAACCCTTGTTTAAAGCATGAACTTATAGTAGACTTTAGCTATCAAAAAGTAACGGAGATACAGTAAATGACGAAGCAATCTAACAATAACATTAAAATCCTTTTCGTCTGCCACGGCAGGATTTACTGTTCGTGAGAAAAAGTCTTAAATCGTCTTAAATACTTCTATAAATAGCATTTCTTGTGTTCGATTCTCGATTTTACCAATGATTTACCAATATTTCTGGAGAGTCAGACTTGCAGAAACAACAAACCAGAATGAGGAGATTAAAAATATGAGCGGATTAAAGAAACACATTTATGAAGAGAAAAACGGACTGCATTACACTCTGAATGGAGATTATTATTTACCAGATTTGAAATTGCCGGAGGAACACCGCCCTATCGGAAAGTACGGACGGATGCACCGGGAATATTTAAGAGAAGTCCACCCAGCCAGATTGAATACATTGACCCTGACAGGGGAATTATGGACATATCTTGCAGATCTGAACGAACAGGCACAAAAGCGATTAGAGACAATCATAGAGCAGATGAAAGCTGCTGAGGGGGTCACAGAAGAATTAAAGAGTATCTGTCAGATGGAATGGGTGCAGCGTTGCAATAACATTCACAATCGGGCAGAAGAAATTATTTTGCATGAGATGATTTATTCATAACGATATGGTAGAATGATTATGACAAACTTGAATTTATAAAGGAGAATATTGATGAAACTATTTTTATGTTCGCATTTTTCAAGTGTAGGAAGTCTGATAAAGGAAGAAATTGAAAATAAGAAAGTCGCATTTATTCCAACAGCTTCGCTGCGTGAAGGCTACACCGGTTATGTCGGCTCGGCTCGAAAATTATTCAAAAAGTTGGGAGCAATCGTAACTGAAATTGATATTTCAACGGAGGCTTATTCAACGATACAGTCTGTTTTTGAAGATGCAAATGTGATATATTTTACCGGCGGAAATTCTTTTTTTCTTATGGACCGTCTCCGTAAAACGGGAACTGATGGGCTGCTGAAAAAGGAATTGGCAAATGGAAAATTGATGATTGGCGAGTCGGCAGGCGCAATTATATGCGCTCCAAGCATCCAATATATCCAGCAAATGGATGAAAAGCCGGAGGACTACTCACAAGAAGATGATGCAGGGCTTGATTTGATTGATTTCTATGTTCTTCCGCATTATCTTACAGCACCATTTAAGAAAGTTACTGAGAAAATAATGACTGAATTTTCGGATTTGAATCTATGCCCAATTAACAACCGTCAGGGAATTGTAATTGATGGTGAAGGTTCAAAGGTTATTTGCAAAGACTAATTTGAAAATTCTTGTTTGAAAAATTGAGAAAACGTAATATTGAACAAAAAAGAAATGCACAGTTCTTAGCTTATCGTGAACTGTGCATTTTTGTAAATAAATACTTTTAATTAGCCGATTACGGCATCCTCTGCTGTAAAATGTTCCAGAGAATTTTCTTTTACCTGAATGCAGATATAAGTAATTCCAGAAATATCGGATGCAAAAAACTGACGCTTTGCAGCAGGTGCGATTTTTAGCCAGTCTCCAGTTGAAAGGCTAATTTCTTCTCCATCAATTATGGCTTTGCCGTTACCTGAAAGAATTCCATAGATTTCTTCATTTTCTTTATGAGAATGAACAAATGGGACATTTGCTCCTGCAGGTAGTTCGTTTAAACTGATTTCTGCACCTGTTAAAGACAACTTTTCATGTAGCTCAATTCGGTTTTCCTTTCCAATAGTTGTTTTTGTGTAATTTGCCATAATAATACCTCCATAGTTAATTTGTAGTTTCTGGTTGCTTGGTATTAGTATAGTGTGAGACACATACAAAAACAAGTACGCACCTTTTTGTAACTGTACACTCAAAAATGAATGTGTTACAATAGACTCGGAGGTGAGAATTATGCGAGCAAAAGAAGAATTACCGGAATGCCCGGTTGCAACAGCAGTATCTCTTATCGGAGGAAAATGGAAACTGCTGATTTTGCGTAACTTGAAAGAGCGTCCATGGAGATTCAATGAGCTACAACGAAGTATAGATGGTATTTCACAAAAGGTTTTAACAGATAGTTTAAGACAAATGATGAGTGATGGGCTGGCATATCGCCACGATTACCATGAGCAGCCACCGAGAGTTGAATACGGCTTAACGGAACTCGGAACAAAAATGCTTCCAATTGTTAATTCACTTGCTGACTTTGGTAACTACTATAAATCAATTATTGAACAGAATTAAGGACGTTAGTATTTGAAAAGATCGAACAATCACAGTTTGGAGAATTGAAAAAAACGGAATTTACCTATTAAGACATATAAACTCTTGACAATAAAGCTCCTATATAGTATGTTTTTAATAAACTACTATATAGGAGCTTTTGAATGGAAATGAATGGAGGATTTCTTGTCACCAAAATAAAACAGCTTGGAGACCGGATTTTCGAGAAGATTCTCAGTGAAAAGAATATTGATGCGTTTAATGGAGCCCAGGGACGTATTCTTTATGTGCTGTGGCAGGAGGATGGTATCTCAATCAGGTCACTCTCGACTAAATGCGGATTAGCGATAACATCTCTTACTACGATGCTGGAAAGAATGGAAAATCAAGGGCTGATAAGCCGTGTTCAGTCTGAAACGGACAAAAGGAAAACACTCCTGTTTCTGACTGAGAAAGCACATACCTTAAAGGGCGAGTATGATTCTGTATCTGATGAGATGGGAAATATTTACTACAAAGGTTTTTCAAAGGAAGAAATTACCCAGTTTGAGGAATGCCTCGACCGCATCAGAAAGAATCTTGAGGAGTGGCAGAAGTCATGAGTATTTGTATCAAAGATCAGATTCAGAACATGAATATCGTCATCGGCTGCACAGTGGGGTGTACATATTGCTATGCCCGCAACAATGTGAAACGCTGGCATATGATCGATGACTTCGCTGATCCTGAGTTCTTTCCGGGTAAGCTCAAGATGATGGAAAAGAAACGTCCGCAAAACTTTCTTCTTACCGGCATGAGTGATCTCTCCGGATGGAAGCCGGAATGGAGAGACGAGGTATTTGCAAAGATCTATGAAAATCCACAGCATCAGTTCTTGTTTCTTACCAAGCGCCCCGATCTGCTGGATTTTGATACCGATCTGGAAAACGCATGGTTTGGCGTTACGGTGACGAGAAAAGCCGAACTGTGGCGTATCGACGCCCTTCGGAAAAACATCAGAGCAAAGCATTACCATGTTACCTTTGAACCGTTATTCGACGATCCCGGTACAGTTGACCTTTCCGGAATCAACTGGATCGTTGTCGGAACTATGACCGGGGCTCAGAGCAGGAAGATTCATACGGAGCCGGAGTGGGCATGGTCTTTGACAGACCAGGCACATACGCTCGGCATTCCGGTGTTTATGAAGGAAGACCTTGTCCCTATCATAGGGGATGAAAATATGATTCAGGAAATGCCGGAAGAATTTAATAAAGTGTTAGAGGTACAGAGATCATGGCAGAAGTAATAAATGGAATCCTCATTCGTGAGGTGGAAACAAAGAACATCATGACCAAGTCCAGTCTGCCGGTAGGCGGTTACTCGGTCAATCCCTATGTAGGCTGTACACATGCCTGCAAGTATTGCTATGCTTCTTTTATGAAGCGCTTTACCGGACACACGGAGGAATGGGGTACTTTCCTTGATGTGAAGCATTGGCCGGAAATTAAAAATCCGAAGAAATATGCCGGACAGCGGGTGGTCATTGGTTCTGTGACGGATGGCTACAATCCACAGGAGGAGCAATTCGGGAATACCAGAAAACTTCTGGAGCAGTTGATTAGCAGTGACGCAGATATTCTGATCTGCACAAAGTCTGATCTTGTGGTAAGGGATATTGATCTGCTGAAGAAGCTTGGACGAGTGACCGTTTCATGGTCGATCAACACACTGGATGAAAATTTCAAGAACGATATGGACTCTGCTTCGAGCATTGAGCGGCGCATCGCTGCTATGAAGCAAGTATATGATGCAGGTATCCGTACAGTCTGTTTCGTATCTCCGGTATTCCCCGGTATCACGGATTTTGAAGCCATCTTTGAGCGGGTAAAGGATCAGTGTGATCTGTTCTGGCTCGAAAACCTCAATCTTCGGGGCGGCTTCAAGAAGACGGTTATGGATTATATCGCCGGAAAATATCCTGACCTTGTACCGCTTTACGATGAGATCTATAACAAGCATAACCGCAGCTACTTTGAAGCGCTTGAAGTAAAAGCTGAGAAAATGGCTAAGAAGTATGATTGTGCCTTTGTGGATAATGAAATGCCTTATGGCAGAGTCCCGCAGGGACATCCGGTGATCGTAGATTATTTCTATCATGAGGAAATCCGTGGGACAGAGAATACCGGAAAAAGAAATCGCTAACTTTCAGTTTATCGGACAGATAAACTTATCCATGAAAGAGATTCAGCCAGCCGATTCCGGCTGGCTGTTCTGTTATTCCTTATACTCCAACACCGCTTTTATCATGGCAAATGCAAGCTCCTGTTTGCTGGGAGAAGTATCTTTCCAGAGTGCTTCTATTTCCCGGATAGTACTGATTTCGTTTTCTTCCAGTTCGTCTTGTAGAAGATAATCAGGCGAGATTTTCAGAGCCTTGCAAATGTCTATGAATACCGACAGGCTGGGCATTTTTACGCCGCCCTCAATCTGCCGGAGATAAGTAGCGTTGATATTGCACATTTCCGAAAGACGGTCAGCAGTTAAGCCCTGGTCTTTCCTTACTGCGTTGATACGCTTTCCTAATCCGTTCTTTTCCATAGTCCCACCTATCTGTTTATTAGCTATCAGTTATCATTTTGTACTCTTTAAGACTATAATATGATTGCCGTTTTCAATAGCTTCTGTTAGACTATAAGATATTAGCTTGTGGCTTATTGGAGGGTACGGATATGAAGAATATATGGAGAAAAATGCGGGACTGTTGGCTGGATTTCTGGGAAGATGATGAACTGGACATGAATAAAAAACATTTAAGCCAGCATGACAAGCGTTCCCTGCTTTATGGCGGTTTTATGATAGGGGTTGCTACATTTGGACTTTTCTCAATCGGTATTATAGCCGGGAATATATGGACGAACCATCAAAACCAGAAAGATATGGAAGAATTTTTAGGGACAGTTGTTACTTACATGGCAACCGCCACTGATGATGAATATGAGGAAATTGCTCAAACCATCCGGCATGATTTGGTGTACAGCCAGTATGGACAGGATGTTGAAAACCTTATCCGCTATATCCCGAATACGGCTGACGGTTGCTGTCTGGAACGGGAGCTACCGGAGCGTATCAATCTGGTTTTCCTAAATACCGGTGCAGCCTATGGGTTGGAAATATTCGATAATACCGAGCCGATTGAGAGCCAACGGGAAAGAGGCAGCACAATGATTACCTCTGGATATGATGAAATCAGCGAAGCTCACTTAATGATGATGTCAAATCCCAATAGCGGCAGCGCTACCGCTTCCATTGACCGGGGACGGGGCATTGTGAGCGCCCACAAAATGAAAACACATTTTTGTGATGATTGTATCCGGGAAATCCTGACTATTGTTGAAGATGAATTTATAGACGAAGCTGTGATTTATGACGCAGAGGAAAAGACCTTTTACCCTGTCACAGAAGGGGGCTTGCAAATCGGGGACTATGCTTTCCACACTTACTATGAGGATGGCAGCTATGAAATAGAAATTGCATATACCGGCGAATAAAAGACGCTGCCGTTGTAGGAACACCCATTCCCACAACGGCAGTTTTCATTTCCAAGGTCTGCGCCGGAAATTCATGCCGGAGTGTTTGATAAGCGGGGACTTGCGGAACAGCTTTTTCAAGGTGGTGCGTTCTTCTTCCGAGAGCCGCTTATATTTAAGCTGGAACGCCTTGCAGAATATCTCTGTAAATTGCTGCACCCTGTCCCCCGGCGATTGCATAGCCTTTTGGACTTCCCGGATCAGCTCATCGGCGGGCGTGGTATCCGGCGCACTTTCACTGTCATTTTCGTGTGCCTTGCGTATGTCATGGAGAATGGTGTCCCATGTTTTATGTGTCACATGGCAGAAAAAATCTTCTTCCTCTACCTGACAGGCTTCCAATACTTTGATTGCCCGGTCTGCCGCCGCTTCGGGATGTGCTTCCAGTATCATAGCCCGCACAGCAGCCAGCGAACTGTTCATGTCATGGAAACGCATGGTTGCTATCCCGTCCACATAGATTTCTGCGTCTGCCAGCAGTTCCCGGAATTTTTCATGGGAGATAATCTCACACAGCAGCCGGTTGTTGAAGCGTTCGCTTTTCAGAAGTTCCACAACTTCATCATTGATATGCAGCTCCGTAAGTTCTATATTTTCTGGATTGCGGTTGTCTGTCCTGCAAAGCAGATAATCGGTGGACACCTGATAAAAGTCTGCCAGTTTTAAGATACTTCCGTGGTTGATTTCCTTGCAGCCCTCTGTTGATTCATAACTTCCGAGAGCAGATTTTGAAATGCCAACGGCAGCTTCCAGTTCTTCCAAACTTAAATGACGCTCCACCCGTAAATCTTTCATTCTTTCGGGAATGGAAACATTGCACTTCATAAGGTTCAGCCCCTTTCCAGCGGCATATATGTCCGCTGGATTTATTATAACATACTATTTCCGCAATCGTGGAAATTTCTGATTTTTACCCTTAATTCCTACTTTGTGGACATACGGCACAGGGCACAAAAATGTTCTATGATACAGGTAGTTCATCGATGGATTATTCCAATCGAATGACCAGCCTGTGTGGGATATGCTTCCCCGGCGATGTAGCGCCATGACTTTTGGCAGGGATGTGGGGGAACCCGGACCGAAACGAGCGTACCAAAGGGAGCGATACGCCGCTGTGAGATTCAGGGGAGGAACGACACCGGGGAGAACTGGCGAACTGACACCGAAATGATACCGAAACACGACAATCTGATAGGGGGACAGTCTACCCTATCGCTGATACTTCGGGAGATTTTAGGCGGCTCTATGGCTGTAATTTTGCCGAAAATCGCCCCGAAACCATACACTAAAACGGGAGGAAGCGCAATATGCCGAGAATGAGCAAAAAGAGGAAGTATGAGCTTTCCTTTTACCTCAATGACCGGGGGCGTGTCACTTACAACGAATTATGCCGGAAATGCCAGCATGGGTGCAAGCAGAGCTTCCGGGCGGTTGTGATTGACTGCCCCCGTTATTTATCCAAACGAGGAAAGAAAAAGGAGGAACACACAGAATGAATTTTGAATTTATGACGATAGACACACCACTGCCGCCATGTATGCCATTTCCCAGAGCGTTGACAGGATTTCCAGTTAGCAGCACCGCAAAGGTCATGTACTGCCGGATGCTGGACGCTATGCTATCCAAAGGGCAAGAGGACGAGAACGGAATCCTGTTTGTCTGCTTCCCTGTCACAGCCATTGCCGCAGTCCTGTCCCGCAGCCCCATGACGGTCAAGCGTTCTCTGAATGAACTGGAAACCGCCGGACTGATCATGCGGGTGCGTCAGGGCGTTGGAGAGCCAAACAGGATTTATGTGCTGATACCGGGAAAGGAGAACGCTGCCCTTGCCTGATACCTCAAAGCTGGAAAAGCTAAACTGGGAGCTGGAGAAAAGCGAAAAGAAACTGCGGAAAGCCATCAATGATGAAAAGGTATTGCAGCACCAGTTGAAGCAGCTTACCCGAAAGGAACGGACGCACCGGCTCTGTACCCGTGGCGGTATGCTGGAAAGTTTTCTGCAAGAGCCGGAACGCCTGACAGATGATGATGTCATGCTGTTGTTGAAACTCATTTTTCACAGGCAGGACACGCAGGAACTATTGAAAAAACTGCTGGAACGGGAGAAGCCGGAAACCCCTTAGTTTACTAAGGGCGCAATTATACACCACCCAGAGGTTGGTGCATTGCGTTCTCCGAAGGCTCCTCGCCGGAGGACTGTGATTTTCCGCAGTCATGGTCTGCTCCAAATCAAACAGGGGACGCTACGCTTCCCCTGCGCTGGCTGCCGCCAGCTACCCTTTTGTGGACTTGCCATCTGGGGACACCTTGCCTTGCAAGCTGTTCCCAGCCGACAAATTTCATAAAATATGCTATCTTTTCGATAGCCAATGAAGTATAATGAAGATGACAACAAATCGGAATTTGGAGGAACTTATGATGAAAAAAATGATAATGGCATTATGTATATTCATTTGTGCGTTTACTTTAGTTGCGTGTTCTGGACAACAAACAAACGAACCACTTACTTTAGGTGTCAATGCGATAATAACAGAAATTGATAAAGAAAATAAAATCATAACCACAAAAGATAGCGGAGAAGAAGGTGTTTTAGGGGATGATTGCCTTATTGATTGTTCCCAAATTCCTATGATTTATTGTAATTATGATACACAAGATGTTATAGATATAACACTTGATGATTTACAGGTGGGGGACGAAATCATTTTGACTATTCGGAGTTCAGAAATAGAAAATCTTCAAAAGGAAGATGACAATAAAGCAAAAATAGCAGTTGAACAATTACAATTAGGTACACAGAAAATTAAATAATTCCCAGTTTGTTATTCCACACACATCGGGTCAACTTGCCCCGAACTTTTACAACTAAATACCCGCCGCCCACACAGCGGCACACCGAACAGGAAATCTGAAAAAAGGTCTCCTGCTTTTTTTTGCCCCAAATGAGGTGGTAAAACGCCACCCCATCCACCAAGCGTAGAAAGGAGGGACACGAAATGCCCTGTCCACACAATGAAATCACGATTGTGCAGCGCAGCCAGCGACAGTCTGCGGTTGCCGCCGCTGCTTACCAGAGTGGCGAAAAGCTGTTCTGTGAATACGACCAGCAAGTGAAGCACTACCCGGAAAAGCGTGGCATCGTCCACAATGAAATCCTGCTCCCGGCAAATGCCCCGCCGGAGTATGCAGACCGCAATACCCTATGGAACGCCGCCGAAGCGGTGGAAAAGCAATGGAACTCCCAGCTTGCAAGGAGGTGGGTGCTTACCATCCCAAGAGAGATACCACCCGACCAGTACGCTGTCCTTGTCAGGGAGTTTTGTGAACAGCAGTTTGTTTCCAAAGGCATGATTGCTGACTTTGCCATCCATGACCCCCATCCGCCGGGACACAACCCCCACGCCCATGTCCTGCTCACTATGAGGGCAATGGACGAACATGGAAAATGGCTTCCCAAGAGCCGCAAGGTTTATGACCTTGATGAAAACGGGGAACGGATAAAGCTGCCGTCCGGCAGGTGGAAAAGTCACAAGGAGGATACGGTTGACTGGAACGACCAGAAGTATTGTGAAATCTGGCGGCATGAATGGGAGGTTATCCAGAACCGCTATCTGGAAGCTAATAACCGCCCGGAGCGTGTGGACTTGTGTTCCTATGCCAGACAGGGGCTTGATGTTGTCCCTACTGTCCATGAGGGGGCTGCTGTCCGGCAGATGGAAAAGCGTGGTATCCAGACGAATATCGGAAACCTGAACCGGGAAATCAGAGCTGCCAACAATCTGATGAAGTCCATCCGGCAGCTTATCCAAAACCTCAAAGGCTGGATTACCGAGCTGGGCGAAAAACGGAAAGAGCTGCTTGCACAAAAGGCGGCGGAGGAAGCAACACTTCTTCCCAATCTGCTGATGAAGTATATGGCGATACGAAAGGAAGAACGGAAGGACTGGACAAGGGCTGGACAGAACCGGGGGACTTCACAGGACTTAAAGGCAGTCAGCGAAGCCCTGTCCTATCTCCGGCAAAAGGGGCTTTCCACTGTGGAGGACTTAGAAGCATTTCTGGAATCCTCCGGGAAATCAGCCGCAGATTACCGCAATCAGATGAAGCCAAAGGAAGCCCGAAGCAAAGTGATTGACGGGATTCTTGCCAGCCGGACAGACTGCAAAGAATGTAAGGCTGTCTATGAGAAGTACCAGAAGATATTTTTTAAGAAAACAAAGGAAAAATTCAAACAGGAACACCCGGAGGTTGCCCGGTATGCGAAAGCCACCGCCTATCTTGTCAAGCACCCGGACGATAAGGATAAAACGAAAAATGAGCTGCAACAGGAGCAGGAAAAGCTTCTTAGCGAAATCGCAGAGCTGAAAGTACCGCTGACCGAGGTACAGGAGGATTTGAAGAAGCTGCGGGACATCCGCTACTGGGTACGGAAAGCCACACCCGGTACAGAGGAAAGCAAAGAGCCGCCCAGGAAGCAGCCTATCAAGGAAGTCTTGCAGGATAAGGCAGACGAGAAAAAAGCACAAAGAACCGCCCCGGCGCAGACGAAACACAGACAACAGGATATGGAACTTTAACAGGCACTTGCCATTTTCAAGCAGAGAATGTCAGGTGCTTTTCTTATTTTCAAGGAGGGATAGATTTGAATGTATTTGAAGCTGTGAAGCAGTCCGTCACAACAAGACAGGCTGCGGAGCATTATGGAATCCATGTAGGTCGGAACGGGATGGCTTGCTGCCCGTTCCATAACGATAAAACCCCAAGCATGAAGCTGGATCGGCGTTACCACTGCTTCGGCTGCGGTGCGGATGGGGATGTGATTGATTTTGCCGCCGCCCTGTATGGGATGGGAAAGAAGGAAGTCGCCGTACAGCTGGCACAGGACTTCGGGCTTTCCTATGAGGACTGGAAACCGCCGGGAAAGGCAAAAAAGCCCAAGCCCCGGCAGAAATCCCCGGAGGAACAGTTTCAGGAAGCAAAAAACCGCTGCTTCCGTATTCTTACCGATTATCTTCACTTGCTTATGGCATGGAGAACGGACTACGCCCCGCACTCCCCGGAGGAAGCCTTTCATCCCCGGTTTGTGGAAGCCTTACAGAAGCAAGACCAAGTGGAATATCTGCTGGATGTGCTGCTGTTCGGGGAGACAGAGGAAAAAGCGGCTTTGATTACGGACTACGGAAAGGATGTGATACAGCTTGAACAGCGAATGGCAGAGCTTGCAGCCGCAGACGCAGCAAGAACTAAAAAACACCATGAACGCCATGCAGCCGCCCCAGAGCATTGAGGAAATCAAGGCGGGGCTGGAAACCACCGAGAAAGGCGGTGTCCGTCAGAGCATACGGAACTGCCTGACCGTATTCCAGTGTGACCCTCTGCTTTCCGGGGCTATCGCATACAACATCCTGACTGACCGCAAGGACATCATAAAGCCCATCGGCTTCCACAGAGAAAACACTGCCCTGAACGATACGGATATGAAGTATCTGCTTCTTTATCTGGAAGAAACCTACGGGCTTACCAATGAGAAAAAGATTGATAACGCCATCGGGATTGTGGCAAATGAAAACAAGTACCATCCCATCCGGGACTATTTAAGTGCCCTTGTGTGGGACGGGACAGAACGAATCCGTTTCTGCCTGCGGCATTTTCTGGGGGCTGACGCAGATGATTACACCTATGAAGCGTTGAAGCTGTTCCTGCTGGGTGCAATCTCACGAGCCTTTCAGCCGGGGTGCAAGTTTGAAATCATGCTCTGTCTGGTAGGCGGTCAGGGGGCTGGCAAGTCCACTTTCTTCCGTCTGCTGGCAGTCCGGGACGAGTGGTTCTCCGATGATTTGCGGAAGCTGGACGATGACAATGTGTACCGCAAGCTGCAAGGTCACTGGATTATCGAAATGTCGGAAATGATGGCAACCGCCAACGCCAAGAGCATTGAGGAAATCAAGTCGTTTTTAAGCCGACAGAAAGAGGTTTACAAGATACCCTATGAAACCCACCCGGCAGACCGCCCCCGTCAGTGCGTGTTTGGCGGCACTTCCAATGCCCTTGACTTCCTGCCCCTTGACCGTTCCGGCAACCGCCGCTTTATCCCGGTCATGGTGTACCCGGAGCAAGCCGAGGTTCACATTTTGGAGGACGAAGCCGCTTCCAGAGCCTATATCGGGCAGGTGTGGGCGGAAGCGATGGAGATTTACCGAAGCGGCAGGTTCAAGTTAGCTTTCAGCCCCGCTATGCAGCGGTATCTCAAAGAACACCAGCGGGATTTTATGCCGGAGGACACCAAAGCCGGGATGATACAGGCGTATCTTGATAAGTACACCGGGAGCATGGTCTGTTCCAAGCAGCTCTACAAGGAAGCCTTAAACCATGCCTTTGACGAGCCGAAGCAATGGGAAATCCGGGAAATCAACGAAATAATGAACCAGTGCATTACCGGATGGCGGTACTTCCCGAACCCAAGAATGTTTTCCGAATATGGCAGACAAAAGGGCTGGGAGCGTGAAAACCCGGCAACGGACTTAAGCAACCCGTCTGAAAAAACGATGGACGGTTTTGTGGAGGTCACGGAACAGATGGAGCTTCCATTCTGAAAATGACAGCCCGTTGCACCCTCTGTTGCTATCCCGTTGCCGAGCCGGTTGCCGGGAAAAATCCCATAACTGCGGGCTTTTCTCCCTTACAACAACCAAAACAACAGAAAAATAAAAGAAAAGTATAAATAGTAAGTAGTGCCAGACTGGGATTGTTTGCAAGGTCTTTTGAAGCCCGTTGCCGGACTTCGTTGCCGACACCCTCTGTCTGGCTGTTTTCATGTGCGCAGGCAATGAGCCGAGCGGATAAGCTTGCGTATCCATTTGGCGAATGCTGCGATAATGATAATTATGGAGGATAACTGCCTATGGCAAATAACAAGATGAATGTTAAAGAAAAAATTTACTCAGATATTCCGGTGTGGCGTAGATATACGCTTACCATTGAGGAAGCAGCCAGATATTATCATATCGGCGAAGGAAAATTGAGAACGCTTATTGACACACATCCCAATGAGGATTTTTATGTGATGAACGGCAATCGTGCCCTCATTAAGCGTGAGAAATTTGAGAGGTATCTGGATCAGGCTACTGCTGTGTAAACAGAGCTGACAGATTTACCGATTTCACATGATATAACTATGCGGAGAGCTGGATTTGTGCTATGATAAGAGTGCAAGTCTGGCTCTCTTTTTTTGAAAGGAGAGTTCACGATGAGTGAGAAAAGACGAGATAACCGTAATCGGATTTTGCGAGGGGGCGAGTACCAGCGTAAAGATGGGAGGTATCGGTTCCGCTATATTGATGAGGACGGAAAAGAGAAAAATGTATACAGTTGGCGTTTGGACAAGAATGACCCAATGCCAAAAGGGAAGAAGCGGGAGCCTTCCCTGCGTGAGAAAGAAAAACAGATTGAAGCGGATTTGTTTGACCGTATCGTAACCAACGGTGGCAACTATACTGTTTTGGAACTGGTAGAAAAGTATGTTTCATTGAAAACAGGAGTTCGTCACAATACGGTTGCCGGATATAAAACGGTCATCAATATGCTGAAAAAAGAGAGTTTTGGGAATCTGCGAATTGATAAGGTGCGTTTGTCAGACGCCAAGACATGGTTGATTAAGCTCCAACAAATTGATGGGCGGGGATACAGTTCCATTCATTCTATCCGGGGAGTCCTCAGACCAGCATTTCAGATGGCGGTAGACGATGATTTGCTTCGTAAAAATCCATTTGAATTTGAGCTTGCATCCGTCATTGTCAATGATTCTGTTACCAGAGAAGCGATTACCCGAAAGCAGCAGAGAGATTTGCTGAAGTTTATTCAGGAAGATAAACATTTTAGCAGATACTATGATGCAATCTATATTCTTTTTCACACAGGGCTTCGTATCTCAGAGTTCTGTGGACTGACGGTTTCAGAAATCGAGTTTGGAGAAATGCGTATCAAGGTAGACCATCAGTTACAGCGTACTGCACAGATGCAGTATGTAATTGAAGAACCAAAAACTGACAAAGGCATCCGCTATGTGCCGATGACGGAAGCTGTCGCAGCGTGTTTTCGCAGAATCATTGCCAACCGCAAGACACCAAAAGTTGAACCGATGGTGGAAGGATATGCAGGATTTTTGTTTCTGGATAAAAACGATATGCCGATGGTTGCCCTTCACTGGGAAAAGTATCTGGAGCATATCATTCAGAAATACAACAGGATTTACCGTATCCAGATGCCGAAAGTTACCCCTCATGTATGCAGGCACACCTTTTGCTCTAATATGGCAAAATCCGGGATGAATCCGAAAACCTTGCAGTATATCATGGGTCACGCAGACATCAGTGTAACCTTGAACACTTACACCCATGTGAATTTTGATGATGCAAAGGAAGAAGTATATCGGATAGCGAATAGTTAAAAAAGCCCGTTGGTAAGGACGCTTGCTTTACCAACGGATTTACCAAGATTGCAGGGAAAAACATAAGAAAATACGAGAAGATTTGAGAAGATACCTTGAAAATAAAGGAAAACTCAAAAGTCGGAAAACCCTGAAATATCAAGCGTTTGAGAAGAAATACTGGACTTAAATGGAGATATAAAAAGATGATTAAAGTACTATTTATTTGCCACGGCAACATCTGCCGCAGCCCCATGGCCCTCTACTATTTCCGCAGCCTGCTAAAGGAAAGAGGCCTGTCCGGCATAATTCAGGCAGATTCCGCTGCTACCTCCACCGAGGAAATCGGTAATCCTGTACACCACGGAACCCGCGCCAAATTAAAGCAGGCCGGCATTCCCTGCGAGGGGCACCGGGCAAAACAGATGACGAAGGCAGATTATAAATCATTTGATTACCTGATTGGCATGGACAGCTGGAATATCCGCAACATGCAGCGTATTGCAGGCGGTGATCCGGACCACAAAATTTTTAAGCTTATGGAATTCACCGGTTCCGGAAGGGATGTGGCCGACCCTTGGTACACGGGTGACTTCGACACCACCTGGTCCGACGTCACGGAGGGCTGCGCCGCGCTGCTGGATTATATATCAGAGCGTCTTTAAACATTACTCTGCCTTCCTTACTGACAGCTTATATGGTTGCCCCGTTTGTCTCTATGACACGGCGGTACCAGTGAAAGCTGTCTTTTTTTATGCGCTTAAGGCTGCCTGTCTCATGCTCGTTCCTGTCCACATACAGAAATCCGTACCGCTTTCTAAAGCCTTCATGGGAACTGAGTAAATCCATAAAGGACCAGGGCGAATACCCCATTAGCTCCACGCCGTCATCCAGCGCCTGTCTGCATGCCTGGATGTGCCTTCTCAGATAGTCAATTCTGTAACTGTCATGCACCTTTCCATTTTCAGTAAGGATATCGGCTGCTCCCAGACCATTTTCTGTTATGAGAAGGGGAAGCCGGTATTTCTGATAATAACGGTTCAACACAATCCGAAGGCCCATTGGATCAATCTGCGCCCCATACTCTGTCGAAACCAGATGAGGATTTTTCACATGAGAAAAGTATCCATACTGGTCAAAATCCACCTCATTGCCCGGAAAGCACCGTTCCCCCACAGGATGAATCTCATCTGCCGGAAGATATCTGACACAAAGTGTCCTGTAATAGTTGACAGCAATGTAATCAGAAGCGCCCCATTTGAGTATCTCCTCATCCCCATCCTCCGCGGACGGCATAATATTACGCTCTTTAAGATACCGCCTGTAGTATCCCGGATATCTGCCATATTGATGCATGTCCAGACAGTATTCCGCCTTAAACCAATCATTGTTAGCCGCAGCCCACACATCCTCCGGACGGGGTGTTTCCGGATAGGTACAGCAGGACGACACGGCCGGGCCTATCTTTCCTCCGGAAACCAGCTCATGGCATGCCTTTACGGCCAGGGCATGGGCCAGAAACATATGATAATCCATCTGAGCCCTGAGCCGGTCTGCCTCCCATTTATCCGCGGCATCAATATTCATCCTCTCATCCACCCGCACCATCAGGTTCTGTTCATTGTGGACCTGCCAGTATTTAACCCTGTCGCCAAAAGCCCTGAAGCATATCCTGGCATACCGTTCAAAGGCCAGGACACACCGGCGTGATTCCCAGCCATTGTATTTTTCCGCCAACGCGTAGGGCAGGTCAAAATGATACAGGGTGACAAAGGGCTGGATTCCCCTTGACAGCAGGCAGTCAATGATTCTGTCATAGAATTTAATCCCCTCCTCATGGACAGCTCCATCGCCATCCGGTATGATTCTGGCCCACGCAATGGAGAACCTGTACATTTTGAGCCCAAGCTCTGCCATGTAATCAATATCCTCCTTCCAGTGATGATAGAAGTCACTGGCCACCTTAGTATCTGCCTGTATATGGGATCGTTTAAAGGAATTGAAATCTGCCACTGTCATCCCTTTTCCTCCCAGATTCCATCCCCCTTCAATCTGAAATGCGGATGATGAAGCCCCCCACAAAAATCCTTCCGGAAATTCTGTCGTTTTCTGATGCATTGTTTCCCTCCTGCAGTTAATTCCTTTCCCATGATGTTTCCTCTGGTTCCTGGTCCATATCCTCAAATCCCAGCAGCATTGTCAAAATGGCAGACCCGAAGAATGATATACCAATACCGGCTAGATAAAAGAGGAATTTTTTCATTCCAAAAGCAGCATAGGTTGCCAGTGTAAGGATACCGTTATTTGCAAAAGCATCCCCGTACACGCCTCCCGCCCCCATGACAGCCCCTCCTGCGGCTCCACATATAACCGCGTAAATCATAGGACGTTTAAGCCGCAGGTTACACCCATAGATGGCCGGCTCTGTTATGCCGCAGACAGAGGCTGCCACTGATGCCGATGCCGCCACTGCTTTTAGCTCCCTGCTTCTGGTCCGCATCATAACTCCCAGGGCAGCCCCGCCCTGAGAAAAATTCGCAGCCCCTGCAAATGCAAGCAGGTTTTGCCGGCCGTTCAGTGCCACATCCTGGATTCCAATGGGTACCAAGGCTCTGTGGGCTCCAAAAATAACAAACACACACCACATGCCTCCGATGAAACCGCCGCACAAAACAGGGCTTATTCCCATAAGACCTGTGTAGATAAAATGAATTATATTTCCCAGATAAATTCCTACCGGCCCAAACACCATAAATACTGCAGGCACCATTACCAGCAGGGAGATCCCCGGTACCAGAATAATTTTCAGGACCTCCGGTATCACCCGCTCCAGAAACCGCTGTACATAAGCCAGGATAAACACACCTATTATAATAGGAATGACTGATGATGTGTAATTGGCCCTGGTCAATGCCACTCCCAGCATACGGATACGCTCCTCTCCCGCCATAAGACTGAGAACAGAAGGGTAACACATGGTTCCCCCCAGAGCCATGGCCACAAATTCATTGGCCCCAAACACCCTGGCGCTGGTATAGGCTAGGATGATTGGCATAAAATAGAAAATCGCATCCGTGGCAGCCAGCAGGATTACGTAGGTATGGTTCCCTGTAATATCAATGCCCTGATTGGATGCCAGCATCCTGGCTATGGTCAGGAATCCTTTCAAAAGGCCAGATGCAGCAATGGCAGGTACCATAGGCGTAAACATGGAGGAAACCGTCTGAATCATTCTGTTTCCCAAATGATTTCCCGGTGTGTTTTTCTCTCTGTCCTTACTGTCCCTATGATAAACCTTTTCTCTTTTTTCACCCGCTTTTCTTTCTGTACCGGTCATTTCCTTCAGCAGGTCATATATCCGGCCTACCTTTGTCCCCATGACAACCTGGAACTGGCCGCTGCTTTCCACAACTGCTATCACACCTTCTATCCGCTCTATCTTACCGCGCTCTGCCTTTTCCGGATCCCTTAATTCAAACCGAAGTCTGGTAAAACAGTGTGTCATCTCCCTGATATTCTCTGCCCCGCCTATGTGAGACAAAATCTCGTTAGCTGTTTCTTGATAATTCATCCCCTGCTCCTTCCAAGATTCCACAATCTCTTCCATATTTATAATATGGCTGTCAGAAGCGTATTTCATCCAGCTAATTCTGACGAGATTTTTCCTCCAGAAATGCATGGACCCGCAGCGATGTGCCGTCTGTTTTAAGTGTTATGGCTCCCTTTTTTCCGGTTTCCAGAACCACAATCCCCTGCCTCCTGAAACGCTCCATTGTCTCCGGCGACGGATGACCATAAGAATTTTCCTTTCCATAGGAAACCACAGCTAATTGAATCCTCAATCGGTCCAGAAATACCCCCGATGAAGATGTCCTGGAACCATGATGGGCTGTTTTCAGTATCTGTACATGATTCAAATGTATATCCTGCAGGGCCCCCTCCTGTTCTGCCAGTCTGACCAGACTGCTCTCCTGTTCTTCCCCCATATCTCCTGTAAACAACATATGAAATCCCTTATAATCCCCGCACAAAACCAGAGAGTGGCTGTTACGGTCCTTCCCGCCAAAATCTTCACCGGCATACAGACAGGTAAGCGTCAGCTCCCCAGTTTCCACCCAGTCTCCGGTTTTCATATAAACCACAGCTGCCCCTTCTCTCCTGGCCAGTGCAGCCAGATTTTCATATACCTCCTCCCCCTTTCCCATCACTGGCAGCACCAGGGTACCTATTCTTATGTCCTCTGACTCCTCCAGCAGGTATATAAGACCGTTTATATGGTCGCTGTCTCCATGACTTACCACCGCGTAATCAATCCACGATATTCCCTGGCTTTTTAAATAAGGCTCCAGCACAATATTCCCCAGTTTTTTCTGGCTGCTGCTGCCTCCATCTATGAGCACCGCCCTCTTACCAGACCTGAGCAGCAGGCCGTCCCCTTGTCCCACATCCATACAGACAACCTCCAGTCCTTTTACGGGACGCGGGACCAAAGCCGCAAAACTAAGGGCATAAATTCCAAAAAAATACATTAACATCATGGATTTACAACTGATGGAAGATATGCGTGTTTGTAAATCCCTTTCTGCCAGATAAGCGTTACACCTTGCAGGAGATTTTGCCCGAATAAAGGCACTCCGGCCCCTGATACAAAACAGCACAACTGCTGTTCCCATTCCGTGTATGCCAAAATACATTACCAGACTGCCCGGCGACGGACGCCCCAGCACCAGACTGTATCCGGGCAGCCCTTCCGCAAATTTGCACAGCAGCTCATAAAACCTCAAAATATAATGTCCGGCCCCCACTGCTGCCACTCCTCCCTGAATCCAGAAGCTTCCCAGTACAATCCCCAGAATACCCGAATACATTAAGATAGAAACAAGAGGTATAACCAAAAGATTTAAAAAAATGCCGTAAAGCGGATGCTGAAAATAGTGGTACAGCACAATGGGCGTAAGTACGATTTGTACGCTCAAGCTGATAAGAAGCGTCTTTTCCCACGCCCGCTCCAATTCAAGGAATGACTGCACCCATCCTCCCAATCCGCTGATCGCCAGAACTGCCCCAAAGGACAATTCAAATCCGCTGTGGTACAGCAGATAGGGCTGTCTGTACAGAAGAATTAAGGCTGCCGCTCCCAACGCCGACAGGGTGTCGTAGCTTCTTCCTTTAACCGCCGCCAGCCACAGGCATACTATCATGATAACTGCCCTTATGGCGGAACCGGAACTGCCTGTCATTATTCCATAGCTGATAACAAGAACAGCTGATATCATCCCGGCCTTGCCATATCCGGCTCCGGCCCGACGAATCATCAGATAGATCCCTCCGCCGATAATAGCCAGATGCTGTCCGCTGACAGCCAGAAGATGTGAAATTCCGTTGCGCTGGTACATATCCCGCATCTCCGGATTCATATCAGATGTATCTCCCAGAAGCACGGCTTTAAATACAGCCACATCCTCCGGCATGCATATCTTTTCAAGTACACCGGCACATTGCATCCGAAACTCTGCGATTCCCTTGTAATAAGGGATTGCCTCTCCTCCCGCCACTGCCAGGTTCTCCCCGTACAGCCTGCATGCAGTTCCCTTTGTTCGGTAATAGGTCCTGAAATCAAATTCTCCGGGATTTCCCGGCCCTTCCACCGGAGCCAGCTTGCCTCTCACCTGTACTTTTACCCCCACAGCCAGCTCTTCCCCTAAGTCAGAATCATCTTTCTCCGTTGTCCTGTTCTCCGCATACACCACCATCCTCCTGAACTTCACAGACCTTTTACCTGCCTCGGCCGTCACCTCCTCCAGCATAAGGGTAATCGTATTTTCCTTTTGTTCTGCCTTTTTAATTACTCCTCTTACCAATATCCGGACGCCGGCCATGGTCCGGGCCACGGACTCCTCATGGTCCAGAATCCCTTTTTCCTGCTGTCCTCTTGTCATTCCCACAGACGAACCAGACAGTAGACATACCAAAAAGAGCAGAAGCACTCTATGTTTCCGGTTGCTCCTGCCCTGCATCTTCTCTCTTGGAGCAGAAGGGCGCAGTACTCCCCTCCCTGTATCCAAAAGCCATAGGATTCCTGCCGCAGCTGCACACAGCCACGCCAGAACACCTAAGTCCACCGCCGTCTTAACCTGCAGGGCCAGCACCTCTCCAAGTACGTAACCTGCTGCCAGTACAACCAGCGGTCTCTTCATATTCAGTTAAATTTCCTTTCGTCTATTCATTCTTTCCGTCAATATAATTCTGGCTTCTCTCAAAGGTGGTATTTAAGGACACCACATCCCGGAACATCACATCCTGGGAGCCGTTGATCATAATCTGCACCTTTGTCACCGTTGTCATCTCTGAAAGAGAATCCACAATGGAATAGATCGGGATATACTCATTCACTGCCAGAGTTGTATTGGCAAAGGCGGAATCAAAGTTGATATAGCATACATTATCTGTCACTGACAGGCTCAGTATCTTGCAGTCTGGCGGAAGCGTGGGATTATGCCCCTCCTGTCCCGGTCCTGCAATGAGCTGCTCTACTACCAGCTGTTCCAGGGAGGTATTGATGTTGTGGACTACCTCCCGTTTCTCCGGCACCAGGCGGTTGCCTGTCTCATCGGCAAAATACAGGGTCAGCTCCGTCTTTTCGTAGGCATTTACATTGCTGGTATTCATGATAAAATCAGTGGCCGACAGCATTCCCACCGGATTTCCCTGCCGGTCCATCAGAGGCTGGTCACCGCAGTAAATATTGATATAGTCAATTCCCTCAATCTGCGTCAGGGTCCTGGTGAGGGCTGCCCGGCAGAGAATCTCCCGTTCCGCCTTCATGGCTGTGTAATTCATGTCGAAGTACAGATACAGCACCTGTTCCTCCTGGCGGCTCCCCTGGTAGGTTACCCGGTCCGTCAGGCCGGGCTGGCAGTCCAAATCCTTTGGCACATTCAGGAACTGGTCCATCAGTTCATTCACCAGCTCCCCCTTATCCTTTGTTTCCGTCTCGTACTCCTGGGGAACCAGCTTGGTGATGGACGCATTCAGATAATAAATCAGATATCTGCCCTCGGCAGGATTGGAGACAGGGCTTTCCCCCTCTCCGCAGCCCGACAGCAGGAATACAACCGCCATCAAAGGCAGTATCAGCCTTTTCACCGCATGTATTCCCATGGTATGTCTGCTCATGACATGTCTGCTCACGGTATTTCTGCTCACAGTATGTCTGCTCGCGGTATTTCTGCTCATGGCTTTGCCTCCTGTCTCGGTACATAGTTAAGGGGTATCCTCACGCTGAAGGTGGTTCCCTCTCCCACCGTACTCTCCACATCTATGATACCATGGTGCATCTGAATGACATTTTTCGCGATAGCCAGTCCCAGCCCGGTGCCGCCCACTTCCCTGGAGCGGGCCTTATCCACCCGGAAAAACCGCTCGAATATATGTTCCAGCGCGTCCTCCGGTATCCCGATACCGGTGTCAGCCACCTTGATGTAGAAATATTTGTGATCTGCATCCAGGGTCACGCGAACCATACCTGAATCCCGGTTGTATTTGATGGCATTTTCCACCAGATTGGTGATTGCCAGGGATATCTTTACCTTATCCACATCCGCTGTCACTTCCCGGATGCTCTCCAGGATCAGTTCCACATTTCCACGTTTGGCAATGGGACGCAGACGTTTTAAAATCAGCTCCAGTTCCCCGTTGATATTCACCTGCTCTATGTTCATCTGGTCCTCGGCTGTCTTATCCATTTTGACCAGCATCAGCAAATCCTCTATGATCTGGTTCTCCCGGTCAATCTCATCCGAAATATCCGTCATAAACTCCCGGTACAGCTCCACCGGCACGTCTTCCATCCCCATCAGGGAATCAGCCAGCACACGGATAGAGGTGATGGGCGTTTTCAGCTCATGGGACACATTGGAGACAAACTCCTGGCGCGACTGGTCTACAGCCTTGAGCTTGCTCAGGGACTTCTGGACTGACTGGGACAGGAGCCTGGTCTCCCTGTAAGTCTCCTCTGTGATGTCCGCATCCAAATCTCCCTGGGCCACCCTGTCAAAGGACATCTGAAGCTTCTTAAAAGGACGCAGCAGCAAATGGGCCGCCGCCACCCCCAAAACACTGATAAGAAGAACCATACACACCAGAAACAGATGGGACTTTCCCATAACCTTATCTGTCAGGGACAGAATGTTCTCCGTGGATGCGGTAACCACAATGACTCCGCTCACAGCTTTTGCGTCCGCCGTGTCATACACGGGAATGGTCTGGGCAAAATACTGCATATCCTTGTTGTAATGGCTGCTGTTCTCACCCTTGAAACACTTGATGACTTCTTCTGATAAATAATACTTTCCCGTGGCCAGATTAAAGGTATCTGTCACCACCCGGAAATTGCTTCCCACAATGACAATTCTTCCGTTATAGACATCAGACAGGGTCTGCATCTGGCTGTCCAGGCTGGCATTGTTCTTTTTCTCGGCCGTCATATAGCCGGACCGGGTCATCTTATTGCTGAGTATAACACACTGGTTCTGTATCTCTATAAACCTGGCGTCCAGCTGGCTCTGCCGGAATGTTCCCAGCATAATGCCGGCCTCCAGAAAGAGAGGAATCAGGGCAGCGCCTATGATGATGGCTGTCAGCGGTACCTTCATGCTCATGCCGAAGGTACGCAGCTTCTTAACAAATTTCTTTTCCGACACTTATTCCAGCTCCTTTAATTTCCTGGTACAGGCGACTGCCAGGGCGCCAGGGCCGATATGGCATCCAATGCTGAGGGACAGGGGAGCCCCAAACACGGGAACCCCGGGATACAACTCCCTTACAGTCTCTTCCAGCTCCTGGGCTGCCTGCTCACTGCATGTATGGGCAATCTGCAGATAGGTGTGTTCTGCCTTCGGATCTGCCAGACGATCCTCCAGGTCATGGGCCAGGGCAGTCAGCATGATGGTCTTGGCCTGCTTCATGGTCCTTGCCTTTGCAAACGCATCCAGCTTTTCTCCCTGGATGGTGAGCACCGGCTTTATTTTGAGCAATGTCCCCAGCGCTGCCGCAGCAGGTGTAATCCTGCCCCCCTTTTTCAGATATTTAAGGGTATCCACCGTGATATAAATGGAGCTGTCAAACCTGGTTGTCTCAAGCTTTTCCTTTATCTGCTCACCGCTCCATCCCCGCTCTGCCAAATCCCTGGCGTCCAGGGCAGACTGTCTCTGGGTAACAGAAATCCTCTGGTTGTTCACCACCTGAACGCGCCCCTCATAATCTTCCGCCAGCATAAGAGCCGTCTGGCAGGAACCGCTGAGTCCGCTGGACATGGGAATGTACACCACCTGATCATGGTCCTCCAGAAGCTGTTCCCACTGTTCCGTCACGTCTTTAGGCGATGGCTGGGATGTGGTGATTTCAGCCCCTTCCTCCATCCTTGCGTAAAAATCTTCATGGCTTAAATCAATTCCCTCATAAAAAACCTGCCCGTCTATCATGAAAGGCATGGGAAGCACATATATGCCCAGCTCCTTTGCCTCATCCTGCGTTACTCCGCTGTTGCTGTCCGCAACAATAGCTATTTTCATATTAAATGTTCTCCTTTATGCAATCCCCTGGTTCAGCCTGTTTGCAGTTGTATATAACTGGTAATACATTCCCTTCTTCTCCAGCAGCTGTTCATGATTCCCCTCTTCCACAATCTTATTGCCTGCCAGCACAAGTATGCGGTCCGCACCCTGGATGGTGGTCAGGCGGTGGGCAATAGTAAGAGTGGTACGGCCCACTGCCAGCTTCTCCAATGACTGGGATACCAGGTATTCACTCTCATTGTCAAGAGCCGATGTAGCCTCATCCAGAATAAGAATGGCCGGGTTCTTCAGGAATACACGGGCAATGCTGATACGCTGCTTCTGTCCTCCTGACAGCTTGACCCCCCGCTCACCCACATACGTATCATATCCGTCCTGCAGCTCAGTGATAAACTCATGGGCGCCTGCCAGTTTGGCAGCTTCCATAACTTCTTCCCTGGTGGCTCCCGGACGCCCGTAGCTGATATTCTCATAGACAGAACCTGAGAACAGGTAAACGTCCTGCTGTACCACGCCGATGTTGGAACGAAGGCTCTGCAGTGTAACGTTCTTTATATCCTGCCCGTCTATGGCAATGCTGCCTGAGGTGGTATCATAAAACCTGGGCAGAAGGTTGCACATGGTGGTCTTACCGCCGCCGGAGGGACCTACCAGGGCAATCCTCTCCCCTGGCCTTACGGTGATGTTTATGTCCTCCAGTACCGGCACATGGTCATCCGGATACTCAAAACTTACGTGGTCAAAGGAAATGGCTCCCTTTACATGCTCCATCTTCTTTGCATTTTTGCTGTCCTTGATATCCGGCACCACATCCATGATTTCCTGGAAACGTTCGATACCGGTGATTCCACGCTGGAACTGCTCCGCAAACTCTATGATTCTGCGTATAGTGGTAAGAAGGGTGGTTACATACATGGTATAGGCCACCAAATCTCCCGGCTCCACCTTGCCCTGAATCATGAAAATGCCTCCTGCCACAATCACCACCACATACATCAGTCCGTCAAAGGACCTGGTGGTAATCTGAAAAGCCGCCATGTAGCGGTAGGTATACTTCTTAATATCCATGAAATCCCGGTTGCCCTTGCCGAACTTGGCAATCTCCACCGGCTCATTGGCAAAGGCCCTGACCACACGGTTGCCCAGCAGGGTGTCCTCAATCTGGGCATTGAGCTCGCCAATCTGGTTTCTCTGCCTGCGGAATGCCTCCTTCACCTTCATGTTAAACCAGGTACAGGAAATAATCATAACCGGCACCAGCACAAATATGAGCAGGGTCAGTTCCAGATTGATGCCTGACAGGATGATGAAGGAGACCACGGTTTTTAGGGCTGCTATGAAGAACTCCTCCGGACAGTGGTGGGCAAATTCCGTCACGTCAAACAAATCACTGGTGATACGTGACATGATCTGTCCAACCTTTGTGTTGCTGTAATAACTGTCTGACAGCATTTGCAAATGCTCAAAGGCGTCCTGGCGCATATCTGTTTCAATGTATACACCCATCACATGCCCTGTATAGGCCATGTAATAGGCTGCCAGGGAGTCAATAATCCGCAGAAGCAGGTACAGACCGCCGATTCTGATTACAATTCCGGCTGTCATGGATGCCAGATTCTGCATCCCCTGGTTTGTGATATAGCGCAGCATCAGAGGAAGAATCAGTTCTCCCAATGTAGTCAGAGCCGCACAGAATAAATCAAATATCAGAATCTTCTTATATCTTCCATAATATGGAAGGAAGCTTTCCAAAAGCTTCTTCGTTTTCATACCTTTTTTTCCAGACACAATTCAAACTCCTATCATATGTTATATCAATTAAAATTATACAAAACAGGCCATCAGAGACTTCTACGGCCTTTGAGGGCACCAACTTCCATTTTATCCTATTTCCCATAAAAATGGAAGGGATATTTCATAACTTTAAAACCGTAACTTGAAAGTGTGCGCGCCCAACATTTTTGGCAAATATTCTCAACATTTTTGGCAAAATATTTTGGGAAAACGGGAGCCTGAAATAGTTCT